>JAIOPW010000342.1 GCA_021413665.1 Rhodocyclales bacterium
TCGTGAACCACGCCAAAATGAGGAACACAACCAGCTGGGCAAACAGCGTTGCGTTCAGATTCACGGTAATCGCTCCTTAAGCGTTAGGGTCGGCGATTACTTGGGCAGGCTGGCAAGGAACGGATTGGCAGTCGTGTACCACAGGGCGATACCGGTACCGATAATGAACGCCGCGTCGATCAGGCCCACCAGAAGGAACATCTTGGTTTGCAGCGTGTTCATCAGTTCAGGTTGACGCGCTGAAGCTTCGAGGAAGCGGCTACCCATGATGCCGATGCCGATACATGCGCCAGCGGCGCCGAGGCCGATGATGAGACCGGCGGCAAGAGCAACAAAACCAACCATTTGTTCCATGACAACTCCTTTAGTAACGGATTTAAGGTGAAAAAAGTATCAGTGAGTTTCGTGTGCCTGGCCGATATAAACCAGCGTCAGCATCATGAAGATGAAGGCTTGCAGCGTGATGATCAGAATGTGGAAGATGGCCCAGATGGTTCCGGCAAAGACACCGCCCAGCCACAACAGGCCGCTGCCAAAGGTACCGGCCCAGGCCGCGCCCATCAGGGCAATCAGCATGAATATCAGTTCGCCGGCATACATGTTGCCGAACAGCCGCATGCCGTGCGACACCGTCTTGGCGACGAACTCGATCATCTGCATGGCGAAGTTGATCGGCCAAAGAATCGGGTGGGCACCGAAGGGAGCGGTGAACAATTCGTGGATCCAGCCGCCGAGGCCCTTGATCTTGATGCTGTAGTAAATGCACAGCAGCAGGACACCCAGCGACATGCCCAGCGTGGCATTGAGGTCGGCGGTGGGCACCACGCGCATGTATGCGTGGCTCGGATCATGGCCGGCTGTCCCATAAATCAACGCAAAGACATTCGGCAGCAGATCAACCGGCAACAAGTCCATCGCGTTCATGAAGAAGATCCAGACGAACACGGTCAGCGCGAGGGGGGCAATGAAGCTGCGATCGCCATGCACAATCGACTTGGATTGCGACTCGACCATTTCAATCAGGATTTCGACGGCAGCCTGGAAGCGGCCCGGCACGCCGGGGGTGGCTTTGGCGGCTGCGCGCGCAAGGATCAGTACGGCCAGCAGTCCGAGTGAAATGGACCAGAACAGACTGTCCAGATGGAAAACCGACCAATCGACCAGTGCGGCCTGCTTGTGGCCCAGACTGTTCAGGTGAGTCAGGTGGTGAACGATGTATTCCGATGCGTTCGGAGCGTGCTCGGCTGCCATGGTCTGTCAGGCCTTAATCAATATCACAAACAGATTCGCTTTCAGCGCACCGAACATGCCTGCCAGCAGCGCCAGCCAGTGCAAGTCCCGATACGCCCCCGCCACAATCACGAGCAACGCCAGCGTTGCCGCGACCTTGATGAACTCACCTACAAAAAATCTGCCGACCGAAGCCCTGCCGCTGCGCGCTGCCGCCCACAGACTCAAGGCAAAGAACAGGTTCGGAACTACTATCGCCGCGCCGCCCAATCCTGCTGACGCCGCACCGTCCTGCCCGACCCAAAACCACGCGAGCACGACAGCGATCAGTGTCGCGACGCCTTGATGAAATACAGCCCTAAACATCTAGTAGACCAGGCCGCTTCCAAAAGCCCGCAAATATAGGCGATTGATCATGGGTTGTCAAATGTTTTATGGTGCAGCGCGCCATGAGTTCATTGGCGAAAGGCATACAAGAACTGACGTCGTGAAATCTTCTCGGCACAAGCTTTTTGGTCAGGAAAGCCCGGCGGGCTAATCGAGCCGGGACAGCAAGCCGTCGAGCTGATCGAGGCTGCCAAAACGAATGGTCAGGCTGCCTCCCCCCTTGCGGTTGGCACTGATCTTGACCGTGGCCCCGAGGCGATCCGATAGCTCGTCCTCAAGCCGCAGAAGATCTCGATCAGGCTTCCGTTCGTTGCTTTTTTTTGCCGGCGGATTCAGCTCCCGGCCCACCAGGCGCTCGGTTTCGCGCACTGAAAAGCCCTTGTCGGCCACCAGTGCGGCGATCCGGCTTTGCTCGCCCTTGGACAGCGGCAGCAGCGCCCGCGCGTGCCCCATCTCGATGTCTCCAGCCATCAGCATGTCCTGCGCCGGCTTGGCCAACTGCAACAGCCGCAGCAGGTTTGACGCCGCCGAACGCGAGCGGCCAACAGCATCGGCCGCTTGCTGGTGCGTCATCTCGAATTCATCTATCAGGCGCTGAATGCCGGCGGCTTCCTCAAGGGGATTGAGGTCCTCGCGCTGGATGTTTTCGATCAGGGACATCGCCAGTGCCGCATCGTCCGGAATGTCGCGAATCAATACCGGCACTTCGGCCAAACCGGCTATCTGCGCCGCTCGCCAGCGACGCTCGCCGGCGATGATTTCGAAGCGACCACCAATCACCGGTCGCACAGAAATCGGCTGGATCAGGCCCTGAGCCTTGATCGACGCCGCCAACTCCTCCAGAGAACCGGGATCCATGCGGGTACGTGGCTGGTATTTCCCGGGTTGCAGGATGCCAACCGCGAGCATCTCCTGACGCTGGGTCTCCGGTGCATTGTTGGCCGCCAAGAGGGCATCCAGGCCACGGCCCAGGCCTTTTTGTTTCGGTGGATTCACGATTTGTCCTTCCAGGAATTGACACGATCAATCATTTCAACGGCGAAGGCCATGTAGGCCTGCGCACCCTTGGCCGCCTTGTCGAAGAGGACCCCGGGCACGCCATAGCCCGGCGCTTCCGCGAGGCGCACGTTGCGCGGCACGAGGGTGTTGAACACCTTGTCACCAAAATGTTGCTCCAGTTCCGCCGAAACCTGGGTCGACAAGGTGTTTCGCGGGTCGTACATTACCCGCAGCAAACCGATGATCTTGAGCTCACGATTCAGGTTTGCATGTACTTTCTTGATGGTATTCACCAAGTCCGAGAGCCCCTCCAGCGCGTAGTACTCGCACTGCATCGGAATGATCACTCCGTGCGCCGCACATAGCCCGTTCAAGGTCAGCATCGACAACGAGGGCGGACAGTCGATCAGGACAAAGTCGTAGTCCGCCTCGTGTTCTGCCAAGGCGGCCTTGAGGCGCATTTCACGCGAATCAAGGTCGACCAGTTCGACTTCGGCACCCGCCAGGTCACGGTTCGCCGGGAGAACGTCGAACTTGCCCGAAGGCGAGGCGACGCGCGCATCGGCAAGACGGGTCATCTGGAGCAGCACCTGATAGACGGATGACTTGAGATTGCGCTTGTCGACGCCACAGCCCATGGTGGCGTTACCCTGGGGATCAAGGTCTACCAGAAGGGTGCGCTGCCCGTTGGCCGCCAGTGCCGCAGCGAGGTTGACGGCTGTCGTGGTCTTGCCCACGCCGCCCTTTTGGTTGGCAATTGCAAAAATATGCATCGTCAGGCTCTCTCGAGAACAATCAGGTGGCGTTGTGCATCCATTCCTGGAACACTCAGTTTCATGCATTCGGCCACAGCCCAGCCCCGTGGCAGGCGAGCCATTTCATTTTCTGGCAGCACGCCCTTCATGGCGTAGAGTCGCCCACTCTGCGACGGCAGATGGCCGGCGAGACCGACGAAGTCACCCAGCTCGGCAAATGCGCGCGACACTACGGCATCGAACTGTGCGGCCGCCATGTCCTCGACGCGCCCGCCGGCAATGGTGATGTTTGCCAAACCTAGCTCGATCTTCGCCTGGCGCTGGAATGCCGACTTCTTTTCGACCGTCTCGATCAGGGTCATATCGAGATCCGGCCTCGCGATCGCCAGCGGGATCCCCGGCAGGCCCGCGCCACTACCGACATCCGCCCAGCGCCGTCCCGCCAACGCCGACTCTTGAAGAGCCGGCAGGATGGACAGGGAATCGAGCAGATGCTGCGTCACCATCTCGCTTTCGTCGCGGATGGCGGTAAGGTTGTAAGTGCGGTTCCATTTTTTCAGCAAGGCCACATAGGCCAGCAAACTTGCCTGCCGAACGGGCGGCAGATCGAGTCCCATGGTAGCAAGCCCGTCTTTCAACTGCACCGCCAGACTCATGCCGCCTTGCGCCGTTTAAGATGTACCAGCAGCAGGGAAATCGCCGCCGGAGTCACGCCTTGCAGGCGCGATGCCTGACCCAGGGTCTGTGGCCGCGTCTGGGCCAGGCGCTGCCTTACCTCGAAGGACAGGCCGTGTACCTCGGCGTAATCGATGTCGCCCGGCAAGGACAGCGACTCATGGGCGATGCTCTTTTCGACATCATCCCTTTGCCGCTCGATATAGCCCTGGTACTTGGCCTGGATCTCCACCTGTTCGACCACTTCGGGCACAGAAACAGCATCGCCCGCCCCCGGCAGGGTCAACAAACTGGCGTAGCTGACTTCCGGCCGACGCAGCAGGTCGAACAGCCGGTATTCGCGCTCCAGCGGCTGACCCAGCACACGCATGGCGTCGGCCTCGGGCAGTTGGCGCGGGGTCACCCATGTGGATTTCAGGCGCTCTGCCTCAAACGCAATGGCGTCTCGCTTGCGATTGAAGGCATCCCAGCGCAAATCATCGACCAAGCCCATTTCGCGACCGATTTCAGTCAGGCGCAAGTCGGCATTGTCCTCACGCAAAGACAAACGATACTCGGCGCGACTGGTAAACATCCGGTAGGGTTCCGACACCCCGCGGGTGATCAGGTCATCCACCAAAACCCCAAGGTAGGCCTGGTCCCGTCGCGGCGACCAGGCCGGCAACTGCAGCGCGCAACGCGCCGCATTGAGACCAGCAAGCAATCCCTGGGCTGCGGCTTCCTCGTAGCCGGTCGTACCGTTGATCTGGCCAGCAAAAAACAGGCCGCCAATCGATTTGGTTTCCAGGCTGTCCTTGAGGTTGCGCGGATCGAAGTAGTCATACTCGATGGCGTAGCCGGGGCGCGTGATATGAACATTTTCAAGCCCGCGGATGGAGCGCACCAGAGCCAATTGAATATCGAACGGCAGGCTGGTGGAAATACCCTGCGGATATATTTCGTGGGTATCAAGACCTTCCGGCTCAAGAAATATCTGATGGCTGTCCTTGCCGGCGAAGCGATGGATCTTGTCTTCGATCGAGGGGCAATAGCGCGGCCCGACACCAGCGATAACACCCGTGAACATCGGCGAACGATCCAGGCCGGAACGAATGATGTCGTGCGTGAGTGCATTGGTGTGGGTGATCCAGCACGGAACCTGCCGCGGATGCTGGCTACGGCTACCCATGAAAGAAAACACCGGCTCCGGGTCATC
>JAIOPW010000343.1 GCA_021413665.1 Rhodocyclales bacterium
CTCTGCCACTGGCCGGCCTCGACGAAATGATCGACGTCGACGGCCCGGGCCACATGCGGCTATTCGCCGCGGCGCCGATGGAAATCGCCACACGTGCCGCCGACGACGCCGGCTGGCTGTTCTATACCAGCGGCACCACCGGCCGGCCCAAGGGCGTGACCCTGAGCCAACGCAACATGATGGCGGCCGTCCTCAATTACCTCGCCGACGTGGACCGCATCGAACCCGGCGACACCATCATCCACGCCGCGCCGATGTCCCATGGCTCCGGCTTCTACATCCTGCCCCACGTCGCACGCGCCGGCCTCAACGTGGTGCCGGCCTCGGGCGGTTTCGATCCGGAAGAAATCTTCGACCTGCTGCGAGTCCATCGCGGCGTCACGATGTTCGCCGCGCCAACCATGGTCAGACGCCTGGTCGAGCATCCGGGCAACGCCGACACCTCCGGCCTCAAGACCCTCGTCTATGGCGGCGGCCCGATGTACGTCGCCGACTGCGAGGCGGCGCTGCGCCGTTTCGGCTTCAAGCTGGCCCAGATCTACGGCCAGGGCGAATCGCCGATGACCATCACCTGCATGGACAAGGCGCTGCACGCCGATGTCGACCATCCGCGCTACGCGCAGCGCCTGGCCTCGGTCGGCCATGCCTTCAGCGGCGTCGAGGTGCGCGTCGCCGACGCCGGCGACCGGCCCCTGCCGGCCGGGGAAATCGGCGAGATACTGGTCCGCGGCGACGTGGTCATGGCCGGCTACTGGAACAACCCCGCCGCCAGCGCGGAGACCTTGCGCGACGGCTGGCTGCATACCGGTGCTGTCGGCAGCCTCGACGAAGACGGCTTCCTGACGCTGAAGGCCCGCAGCAAGGATGTCATCATCTCCGGCGGGTCCAACGTCTACCCGCGCGAAGTGGAAGAAGTGCTACTGCGCCATCCGGCCGTGAGCGAGGTCTCGGTAGTCGGTCAGGCGGACCCCGAGTGGGGCGAGGTCGTGATCGCCTTCGTCGTCCCCCGCGGCGGCGCACCCGACGGCACGGAACTGGATGCCCTGTGCCTGGACAACATCGCCCGCTTCAAGCGGCCCAAGCGCTACGTGATGGTGGATGCCTTGCCCAAGAACAACACCGGCAAGGTGCTTAAGATGCGACTGCGGGAAATGCTGGCGAAGGGAAAGCCCTGATTTCCGGTCGTACTGGTAATCTTGCGGCAATCCTTCAATCCGCTTCGCACTGCGCCCCATCATGACCCCCAGCCACATCGTCAAGTTTCTCGACCAGCACGTCATCGGCCAGGACGAGGCCAAACGCCAGCTCGCCGTGGCCGTCTATACCCACTACAAGAAGATCGAGCTGGCCGGCTCGGCGCGGACCGAGATCGTCAAGAGCAACGTGCTCCTGGTCGGCCCGACCGGCACCGGCAAGACCCTGCTGTGCGAGACGCTGTCCCGCGTGCTCGAAGTGCCCTTCGTCACCGCCAACGCCACTTCGCTGGCGCAAAGCGAATATGTCAATGACGAAATCGAGGCCATCCTCGAGCGCCTCATCGACCGCGCCGCGGGAGACATCGGGCGCGCCCAGCGCGGCATCGTCTTCATCGACGAAATCGACAAGCTCAAGGCCAGGGAAGGCCAGGCGGGACAGGGACGCGGCACCTCGGGCGAAGGCGTCCAGCACGCACTGCTGAAAATCATGGAAGGCGCGCCGGTCAAGATCAAGGATGCGCGTTACATCGACACGACGCAGATCCTCTTCATTTGCGGCGGCGCCTTCGTCGGCCTTGACGACATCCTCGCCAAGACCCGCAGCTTCGGCTTCATCTCGACCTCGGAGGATGACAACCAGCAACTCCTCGACCGACTCAACAGCCGCGTCAAGCCGACCGACCTGTTCGAGTTCGGCCTGATCCCGGAATTCGCCGGCCGTCTGCCCATCGTCGCCTCGCTGAAGCCGCTGTCGCGCGAAATGCTGGTACGGGTCATGACCGAACCGGCCAACTCGATCTACGGGCAATATCGCCAGATACTGCGGAATGACGGCGTGGAACTGGTGATCGAGCCGCAGGTGTTCGTCCAGATCGCCGACATGGCCATGGAATACAAGGTCGGCGCACGCAGCCTGCGCGGGATTTTCGAGGAACTGCTGACACCGGTGATCTATCTCGTGCCCGACCACCCCGAAGTGCAGCAGGTCAGAATCTCCTCCCTGTTCGAGAATCCGCGATTTATCGGCGCCCGCCCGCCCGCCTAGCCTCGGAAGCGGTTTCACGGCTTCGGTCGCCGTCGCATCGGCACCGACTCTCAAGCCGCTTGTAAAACGTCGCCGGCGCTGATCCGTGGCGATTGTGCGCGGTCAATTATTGTTGGATAATTCGATTGTATACCGCATACACAAACAGGATCCCGCCATGACCAAGCCCTTCGCCAATCCCCTGCTCGCCACCCCCGATCGCCCACTGCCGCGCGCCGTTGCCGTGATCGGCGCCGGCACCATCGGCCCCGACATCGGCTACTACCTGAAGAGCGCCCTGCCCGACCTCAAGCTCTATCTCGTCGATGTCTCGCAGAAGGCGGTGGACAGCGCCCTGCTGCGCTTCCAGGACTATTCGTGCAAGGCCGTCGCCAAGGGCAAGATGAGTGAAGCCGATGCCGCAGCGGTGACGAGCAACCTGTTCGGCACCCTGAACTATGCCGACATTGCAGACTGCGACTGGGTGATCGAAGCCGCCACGGAAAACCTGAACCTCAAGCGCAAGATCTTTGCCCAGATCGAAGGCGTGGTGCGGCCGGATGCGCTGATCACCTCGAACACCAGTTCGCTGCCGGCGGAACTGATCTTTTCCGAAATGCGCCATCCCGAGCGCGCCACCGTGACCCACTTCTTCGCTCCCGCCTGGCGCAACCCGGCGGTGGAAGTGATCCGCTGGAAGAAGGCCGATCCCGCCGTGGTGGAATACCTGCGCTGGGTGTTCTGCATGACCGGCAAGGTGCCGCTGGTGACGGCCGACGTCGCCTGCTTCATGCTCGACCGCATCTTCGACAACTGGTGCAACGAATCCGCCATGCTGCTCGACCGCGCCACCGCCGCCGAGGTAGACACTGTCGCTTTTGAGTTCGTCCATGCCGGGCCCTTCTTCGTCCTCAATCTTGCCCGCGGCAACCCGATCATCACCGAAACCAACACCCTGCAGGCGGAGATGGAAGGCGAGCATTACCGCCCCGCGCCCATCTTCCGCTCGGTCGATACCTGGGTTACCGTGCCGCCCGGCAAGCGCGTCGAAGTCGCCAAAGACACCGCCCAAGCAGCGCGCGAACGCCTGCTCGGCATCCTGTTCTCGCAGAGCGTGGACATCGTCGATCGCAACATCGGCAACCCGGCCGACCTCGACCTTGGCTGCCGCCTCGCACTCGGCTTCAAGCATGGCCCGCTCGACCTGATGCGCACCCTGGGCGAGCAGACCACCGGCCGCGCCCTGATGCGCCTGCGCCAGGAGCGCCCCGGCATGCCCATGCCGCAGCGCCCGTTCGCCGACTATCAGGGCTTCCTGCGCCACATCCTGGTCGACGACCTCGGCGACGTGAAGGTCATCACCCTGCGCCGGCCCGAAGCGATGAACGCGCTGCACGACGAGATGAACGACGAAATCCTCTCGGTCATCCACCGCTTCGAGAACGACCCCAAAGTCGCCGGCTTCGTCCTCACCGGCTATGGCACCCGCGCCTTCTGCGCCGGCGGTGACATCGGCCGCTTTGTGGACATGCTGGGCGACGCGCCGGCGTCGGAGCAATATGCCCGCGACTGTTCGCGCCTGCTGGTGCATCTGGACCAGATGGAGAAACCCGTGGTCGCCGCACTGAACGGCATGGCGCTGGGCGGCGGCTTTGAACTGGCCGCACGCTGCCACGGCATCGTCGCCCTCAAGCGC
>JAIOPW010000344.1 GCA_021413665.1 Rhodocyclales bacterium
GCCATGCAGCACGCCGGAACGGCCGGCGGTCAGTGAAGCGGCATGCTTGCCCGAATCCAGCCCGTGACCCGAGGCTTCGACACCAATCAATTTGACATCGGCGAGCGGGATATAGGGATAGAAAATTCCCATGGCATTGGAGCCGCCGCCGACGCAGGCGATCACGGCATCCGGCTGGCGGCAGGCAAGCTCGGGCATCTGCGTCTTGCATTCCTCTCCAATAACCGCCTGAAAGTCGCGCACCATCATCGGATAGGGATGCGGACCGGCGACGGTGCCGATGATGTAGAAGGTGTTGCCGATGTTGGTCACCCAGTCGCGCATGGCTTCGTTGAGGGCGTCCTTCAGCGTCTTTGAGCCGGACTCGACCGGCACCACGGTGGCGCCCAGCAGCTTCATGCGATAGACGTTGGCGGCCTGGCGCTTGATGTCCTCGGAGCCCATGTAGACCACGCACTCCATGCCGTAGCGCGCAGCCACCGTCGCCGTGGCGACGCCATGCTGGCCGGCGCCGGTCTCGGCGATCACGCGCGGCTTGCCCATGCGCCGCGCCAGCAGCGCCTGGCCGATGCAGTTGTTGATCTTGTGGGCGCCGGTGTGGTTGAGGTCCTCGCGCTTCAGGTAGATTTGCGCACCGCCGAGCAAGCCCGACCAGCGCTTGGCGTGATAGATCGGGCTGGGCCGGCCGACGTAGTGCTTGAGGTCGTATTCATACTCGGCGCGGAATGCGGGATCGGCCTGCGCGGCGGCATAGGCCTCGCGCAGTTCGGCCAGCGCCGGCATCAGGGTCTCGGCGACAAAGACACCGCCATAGGGGCCGAAGTGGCCGCCCGCGTCAGGCAAGTTATAGGGAAGGTCCTGCATCTGCATCTCGCACTCCGGCCATGAATTCGATGATCTTCTGCGCATCCTTGATGCCACGAGCCGCCTCGACGCCGCTGCTGACATCCACTGCCCACGGCCGCACGGTGCGCACCGCCTCGGCAACGTTGCCCGGATGCAGGCCGCCGGACAGAATTACGGGCAGCGGCAAGTTCCGCGGAATCAGGGTCCAGTCGAAGGTCTTGCCACCGCCGCCATAGCCTTCGACATCGGCATCCAGCAGCAACCCCGACACCCCCGGAAAACCTGCGAATGCGGCCGCGTATTCTAGCAAATCGAGACCGGGCTTTACCCTGGCGGCCTTGATCCAGGGCCTGCCGAAGCGGGAACAGAACGCGGCATCTTCGTCGCCGTGGAACTGCAGCAGATCAAGCGCAACCTCCGCCATGACGCTGCGCACAGTCTCTTCGGATGCATTGACAAAAAGTCCAACCTTGCTGACAAAGGCCGGCACCTGCGCCACCAGTTGAGCGGCCCGTTGCGGCGACACGCAACGCGGACTGGGGGCGTAGAACACGAAACCCAGCGCATCGGCGCCGGCCGCGACCGCCGCGGCAAGGTCTTCTTCACGGGTGATGCCACAAATCTTGACTCGCGTGCGTTTCATGGGTTCAGGACAGCCTAAGGCAGTATGGTCGCCGTCTCGCCGGCGCCGACTCTTAAATTCCAGACCGGATCATAGTCGACCCCGGCGAAGTAGAGGCCGCTGGCTTCGAAGGTCGGCGCCGCGCGAGCACGATCGCGACCGTCGAGAAGTTCGCCGACCCACATCGGCGGATGAGCGCCCTTGCCGACATACACCAACGCACCGACCAGATTGCGTACCATGTGGTGAAGGAAGGCACTCGCCTCGAAGTCGAGCACCAACAGGTCGCCGTGACGCTTGACTTCGGCACGGCGCAGAGTCTTGACCGGCGACTTGGCTTGGCATTCGGCCGCACGAAAGGCTGAGAAATCGTGTTCGCCTAGCAACAGGCCGGCGGCGGCAGCCATGGCATCGGCGTCCAAAGGCCTATGAAACCATCCGACGCGCGCAGCCATCAAACCCGGACGTTCGCCTCGATTGAGCAGCAGGTAACGATAGCGCCTGCCCAACGCGGAAAAGCGCGCATGAAAATCCGCAGCTACCGGCCGCGCCCAGCGCACCGCCACGGCAGCAGGCAGATGGGCGTTCACCCCGCGCACCCACGCCGTATCCGGACGCACCGCGGCAGTGTCGAAATGCACCACCTGCGACAGGGCGTGCACACCGGCGTCGGTACGCCCGGCGCACACCGCGCGGGTCGGCGCATCCGCAACCACCGACAACGCCGATTCCAGCGCATCCTGCACCGAACCTCCGCCCGCCTGCGACTGCCAGCCGCAGAAGCCGGAACCGTCGTATTCGAGTCCCAGCGCGATTCTCATGCCAGCCACGCGGCAACAACCGCCATGCCGGAAAAGATGCCAAGCAGGAGGTCGGTTGCGCCTGGCGCCGAAGCCGGAAGGACCAGCACACCGGCCACGCCTTCGCCTGGTCCTTCCCGGCTGGTGCGCGCGGCCTCAACTTCTCGCAGGGTCAGCGCCAGCCGCACGGCAATCCGATCGCGGGAAATGCCCATGAGTGCAAGCGGGGCCAGCAGCGAGCGGATGCCGGCGACCAGTTCTGGAGGCGACAGCGCTTTCAGGATCAGGGCTACTGTAGCAAGTGCGATGAACAAGCGCCCAAGATTGTCGGCAGCGAGCAGCAGCCCTTCCTGGCTCGCCCCGGGAATACCCGGCTGCGGCGTTCCCGGCGTCAGCCAGCCGAACATCAGCAGCATCGTCAGCAACAGCCAGCGGCTGCGTCGGACCAACGGGAACAGATGGGATTTCGCCGCCAGTAGCGCCACGACGCCCAGTGCGAGGAACGCCAGGAACAAGTCCGCCCCACTGCGCGAGGAAGTCGCCAAGAGTACGGCGAAGCCAAACAGAAGGAGGCTTGCGGGATGCGGATAGTTCACTGGAACAACTTCTCCCGGCGCTGCCGCCGGGAGAATCAGGTTGATCAGCCGAGACTGTCGAGCTTGGCGCGAGCCACTTGCTGCTGCGCCAGGCTACCTTCGGCCAGTGCTTCCTGGAACAACTCGCGCGCGCCGTCGCGGTCGCCCATTTCCTCGTAGGCCATCGCCAACTCGATCTTGGTGGCGACCTCCGGATTGTCGGGCATGTCCGCTGCCGCAGACGGTGCCGCGGAAGCGTCAGCCGGAGCCGCGGGCGCATCCAGCTCAAGGTTGATGCTGCCGAGATCAAGTCCGCTCGGCGCTGACGCAGGAAGGTCGAGGGATATTTCAGGTTCGGGCGCCGGCGCGACCTCCGGTGTTCCCAGATCGAATTCAAAATCAATGCCGCTGGAATCCGCCACTGCTACGGGCGCCTCTGGCTCCGCCGCCGGGGTTTCCACGGCAATCGGGAAATCAAGCGCGGGCGGAGCGGCCTCCTTCGCCGGCATGTCGAAATCTATGTCGAGTGTGGTGATTTCGTTCGCGACTTCCGCCGGCTGAGCGCCCGCCGGAGCCGGCGACGCTTCCGGAGCCCCCAGATCGAGATCGAAATCCAGCGCCGCGACGTCGGACTCGGCTGCCGAAGCCGCCGCTGGCGCCGCGGAACCTGGCGCCTCGGTGGTACCAATGTCCAGATCGAAATCCAGGGCGGCAGGTTCGGCGGCGGCAACTTCAGCGGCCTGTCGCGCCTGTTCCTCGATTATCGGAGCAGCGTGAAGAATCTGCGTGGCTTCCATGTTGATGGCGGCGGACGGAGCCTCCGCCGGCGTCGCAGCTGGCGCCGAGCCGAACATCGGATTCTCGGGATCGAGAGCAGCACCCATTGCGGCGGCCTTTTCCCACGCCGGGCCGGAGCCGCCAGTGACCTCGTGCAACTCCTGCGCCACCGCCTGGAAGCGGAAGACATTTTTCCGCGCCGCATAGATGTCGAGCAGCTTCAGGTGAACCGCCTGACGTTTGGGATCCGCCGTCAGGGCATCGAGCAGGATTTCTTCCGCCTGGGCGTCACGGCCGAAGGCCAGGAAGGTATCGGCCTCAACCACCGGATCAACACTCTCCTGATGTGCAGCCATGCCTACGCCGGTGGAACTGAACTGGCTGGGTTCCTGCTCGCTCGGTGGCGGCGCAATGCTGGTGGAACTGAATACCGAATTCGCCGAGAGGTCGCTCGCGGCAATGGGCGCATTGGCTTCCGCCGCCGCGCGCTTCTTGCGATAGGCCGAGAACCCCAGCCAACCGAACAGGAGTGCCAGAACACCACCACCACCAACAACAAGTGGCCCGTTCTCCTCCATGAAATCAGGCTCGGGCGGAGGCGGTGGTGGCGGAGCCGGCTTTTTCTTCGGCGGCGGCGGCTTGGGAGCTTCGGCAGGCTTCTCGCCTTCAGCCGGCTTGGCCGCAGCGACAACATCTACCGGCTTCGCAGCTTCGGCGGGCTTCGGCGTTTCCGTGGGCTTAGGCGGCTCGGCCGCCTTGGGAACTTCGACCGGATTTGCCGCTGCCGCCGGCTTCGGCGGCTCGGCTGGCTTCGCTGCCGGCACCGGGGCTTCCGGCTTCTTGGCCTCGGCAGCAGCAGGCTTTGCCGCCTGCGCCTGCTTCTGCAGATCAGCGCCGGCCTGACTCTTCATGTCGGCAAGCTTCTTCAGGTCACCGAGGTTCTTTTCCAGTTCCGCGATACGACCGCTCGCCTCCTTGAGCGCCCGGTCACGCGCCACCAGATCCTCTTCCAGCGTCGCGATGCGACCCTGCAAGGGTTTGCCCTTGGCATCCCTCGCCGCTTCGGTGCGTGAAACTTCGAGCTTGTCCTTGCCCTTGGCAAGGGGGGCCTTGTCTTCGACTTTGGGCGCAATCTTGCCGCTGACCGCCTGCTTTGCGCCCTGATCCTTGGCCGGCTCGGCCGCCGCCGCTAACGCCAGGCGCTTGCGATAGACATTGAAATCGGCCGCCTGAGCGACCACCTCCTTGCGCGCATCGCCGGCTGAGACCTGGTTTGCGGCGTCAGCGTCCGGAATGGAAAGTATCTTGCCGGCCTTGAGGCGATTCATGTTGCCGCCGTCAAACGCCTCCTTGTTGCTACGAAACAGCGACACCAGCATCTGGTCGAGGCTGACACCTTCCGGCTTGGTCTGGGCCGCAATCTTGCCCAGAGTGTCACCGGCCGCCACGGTGCGCGAACCGCCCGCGGCAGGCTTCTCGGCGGTCTTTGCAGCCGGCTTCTCAACAGACTGCTTCGACACCGCCGGACGACTATCGACCACCGGACGCGTTTCCGCAGCGCCCGATGCCGCTGCTTTTTCCACCGGTTTGACCATCGCCGGCTCGGTCTTGACTTCAGGCGCGGCGACCGGGGCCGGCACCGATTTTGCAGCCAGATCGGGCGGATCAAGCAGGAACGTGTACTCGCGAACCAGCCTGCCCGAAGCCCAGGTCAATTCGACCAACATGTCGATGAAGGGCTCGTTGAGCGGACGATCGGTGCTTATTTCGAGATAGCGGCGCCCGCCGCGCTCCTTGATATCCCTGGAAAACCTCAGAGCCGTCAAAGCGGGCGAATATTCGATTCCTGCCTGGCGGAAGGCGTCGGCGGCAGCCACCCGGGCCTGCAGCGAAGGTGCTTCGTCGCGAGTCGCCGTGACTTCGAGTTCAGCCTTGAGCGGTTGCCCCAAAGCCGAGAGCACGGTGATCTTTCCCAACCCGGCGGCATGCGTCGCCAGAGGCAGGACAGCTATCGCCGCCGCTAATACGGTGGCTTTGAAACGATTTCGCTTGTCAGTATTGGGCACTGTGACTCCCGACGGGCTTTTTATCAGTTTATTAAAATAACATCATGGTGTTAGCGATGCAAGCTCAACCTTCCCATTACATTATGCCCACCTCCGTGGCGCGGCATCAACGCAACAGGATGCGCAACATGCGCCGCAAAGGCTCCGCCGCCCCCCAAAGCAACTGGTCGCCGACGGTAAATGCCGACAAGTACTGCGGTCCCATGCTGAGCTTGCGCAGACGTCCGACCGGAACGCCTAGAGTGCCGGTAACAGCCGTCGGCGTCAGTTCCTTGAGGGTGATCTCGCGCTGGTTCGGTACCACCTTAACCCAATCGTTGTGAGCCGCCAAGATGCCATTGATCTCGTCCAGTGGCACGTCCCGGGTCAGCTTGATGGTAAATGCCTGGGAATGACAACGCATCGCACCGATGCGAACGCACAGGCCATCGACAGGAATCGGCCCAGCGGTGCGGCCGAGAATCTTGTTGGTTTCCGCCTGCCCCTTCCACTCCTCCCGGCTCTGGCCGTCGCCCAGATCCTTGTCGATCCATGGAATCAGCGAACCGGCAAGCGGCACCCCGAAATTCGCCGTCGGGAAGGATTCGTCGCGCAGGATGCCGGCAACCTCGCGGTCGATGTCGAGGATCGCCGAAGCCGGGTCGTCGAGCAGGTTCTTCACCACGCGGTGCGTCTCGCCCATCTGGGCCAGCAGTTCGCGCATGTTCTGCGCCCCCGCCCCGGAGGCCGCCTGATAGGTCATCGAGGTCATCCACTCGATCAGGCCGGCCTTGAACAGTCCGCCCAGGGCCATCATCATCAGGCTCACGGTGCAGTTGCCGCCGATCCAATTGCGACCGCCTTGCGCCAGGCTGCTTTCGATCACGTCGAGGTTCACCGGGTCGAGGATTATCACCGTGTCGTCCTTCATCCGCAGGCTGGACGCCGCATCGATCCAGTGCCCCTTCCAGCCGGCCGCGCGCAGCTTGGGGAACACCTCGGTGGTGTAGTCGCCGCCCTGGCAGCTGATGATGATATCGAGCGCCTTCAGTTCGTCGATGTTCTTCGCATCCTTGAGCGGCGCAGCCCCGGTGGCGAACCCGGGCGCCTTGCCGCCGGGGTTCGATGTCGTGAAGAACACAGGCTCGATCAGGTCGAAATCATTCTCCTCACGCATTCGCTGCATCAGGACCGAACCCACCATGCCACGCCAACCCACCAGACCTACACGCTTCATGATCAATCTCTCAATGTTGAATTACAGCGCCGCGAGTACGGCGTCACCCATTTCACGGGTACCGACCTTCTTCATGCCCGGTTCGTAAATGTCGCTGGTGCGGAAACCCTGCGCCAGGACTTTCTTCACGGCGGCCTCAATGCGACAGGCAGCCGCCTCGTTGGCAAAAGTGTAACGCAGCATCATCGCAGCGGAAAGGATGGTCGCCAGCGGATTGGCGACGCCCTTGCCGGCAATGTCGGGCGCCGATCCGTGCGAAGGCTCGTAAAGCCCCTTGTTGTCGGCGTCCAGCGAGGCCGAGGGCAGCATGCCGATCGAGCCGGTCAGCATCGAGGCTTCGTCCGACAGGATGTCGCCGAACATGTTGCCGGTGACCATGACGTCGAACTGTTTCGGATTCTTTACCAGTTGCATCGCCGCGTTGTCGACCAGCATGTGGGAAAGCTCGACGTCCGGATACTCCCGCCCGGTCTCGATGGCCACGTCGCGCCAGAGCTGAGTGCATTCCAGCACATTCATCTTGTCCACCGAGCAGACCTTCCGATTGCGCTTGCGCGCTGCGTCGAAGGCCACACGCAGGATGCGCCGGATCTCGCTTTCCGTGTAATGCATGGTGTTGAAGCCGAAGCGCTGCATTTGACCATCTACGTTGCGCATCTCGACGCCGCGCGGTTGGCCGAAATAGATGTCGCCGGTCAGTTCGCGCACGATCAGGATGTCCAGCCCGGCCACCACTTCCGCCTTGAGCGTCGAGGCATTGGCCAGTTCCGGATAGAGGATCGCCGGCCGCAGGTTGGCGAACAGTCCGAGCTGCTTGCGGATGCCCAGCAGGCCGCGTTCCGGGCGCTGCTCGCGCGGATTGTTGTCCCACTTGGGGCCGCCGACGGCGCCAAGCAGCACGGCGTCGGCTGCCTGCGCCAGCTTCTGGGTCGCTTCCGGATAGGGATCGCCGGTGGCATCCACCGCGCACCCGCCCAGCAGGGCCTCTTCCATCTCGATCCTGAGGTCGAGCGCCTTGAGGACGCGAACGGCCTCGGCAACTATTTCCGGCCCGATGCCATCGCCGGGCAGTACGCAGATCTTCATGGGAATCCTCTATGCAAACAACCAGGGCTGTTCTGTGCGGCGGCGCGCCTCGAACTCGCGAATCTTTTCGGCATGGCGCAAGGTGAGGCCGATGTCGTCCCAACCGTTGAGCATGCATTCCTTGCGGAAGGCGTCTGCGTCGAAGTGGATTGCGTGCCCGTCCGGCCGGATGACGAGTTGCGCCGAAAGGTCGATGGTCAGGCGATAGCCCGGCGAATGCTCGGTGAGACCGAACAGCGCATCCATCTCCGTCTTCGGCAGCACAATGGGCAGCAAACCGTTCTTGAAACAGTTATTGAAGAAGATGTCCGCAAACGACTCGCCGATGATGGCGCGAAAACCAAAATCGTGCAGCGCCCAGGGCGCATGTTCGCGCGACGAGCCGCAACCGAAGTTGCTGCGCGCTAGCAGTATCGAAGCGCCCTGGTAGCGCTCCTGGTTGAGCACGAAATTGGGATTCTTCGGTCGCCTCGTGCAATCCTGTCCCGGCTCGCCCTGATCCATGTAGCGCCACTCGTCGAAGGCGTTCGGACCAAAACCCGAGCGTTTGATCGACTTGAGGAACTGCTTGGGGATGATGGCGTCGGTGTCTACGTTGGCGCGGTCGAGCGGCGCCACGAGGCCATCGAGCTTGATGAATTTTTCCATTATCTGGCCGACTTCTCGATGGCTTCGCCACCTTTCTTGACGTCCTTGCCGATACCTTGAACGGTATTGCAGGCCGACAACAAAAGCATCAGGACCGAAGCGACAAAAATACGGGACATGGACTTTCTCCTCACAATAATTCACGAACATCGGCAAAGCGGCCGGCAATCGCCGCCGCCGCCGCCATGGCGGGGCTCACCAGGTGGGTGCGGCCACCAGCGCCCTGTCGCCCTTCAAAATTGCGGTTCGAGGTCGACGCGCAGCGCTCGCCGGGGTTGAGCCGGTCATCGTTCATCGCCAGGCACATGGAACAACCGGGCTGCCGCCAGTCGAACCCGGCGGCGGTGAAAATCTTGTCCAGGCCCTCGGCCTCAGCCTGCTCCTTGATCAGCCCGGAGCCAGGTACCACCAGTGCCAGCTTGACGTTGGCGGCAATCCTGCGCCCCCTGGCCACGGCCGCGGCCGC
>JAIOPW010000345.1 GCA_021413665.1 Rhodocyclales bacterium
ATCACACCGGTGCCGATGGCATGGCGGCTGTTGGCGCCGGCGCCGGTCGAAACGGCCAGCGGCAGGACGCCGAACATGAAGGCGATCGAGGTCATCAGGATCGGCCGGAAGCGCAGGCGGCAGGCTTCGAGCGGGGCTTCGATCAGGTCCGCCCCTTGCTCCTGCAGCTCGCGGGCGAATTCGATGATCAGGATCGCGTTCTTCGCCGAAAGGCCGATGATGGCGATCAGGCCGACCTTGAAATAGACGTCGTTGGGCAGGCCGCGGAAGGTCACGGCCAGCACCGCGCCGAAGATGCCCAAGGGCACCACCAGCATCACCGCGAAAGGAATCGACCAGCTCTCGTAGAGTGCAGCGAGGCAAAGGAAGACCACGACCAGCGAGACGGCGAAGAGGAAGGGCGCCTGGGTACCCGAGAGCCGCTCCTCGTAGGAACTGCCCGACCATTCGAAACCGATGCCCGCCGGCAGCTTGGCGGCAACGTCCTCCATCGCCGCCAGCGCCTCGCCGGTCGAACGACCCGGCGCGGCATTGCCGGCTATTTTCATCGAAGGCAGGCCGTTGTAGCGGTCGAGCTTGGGACTGCCGACGATCCACTGCGCCGTGGCGATTTCGGCCAGCGGAATCATGTCGCCACGCGCATTCCTGATCGGCAGCCGCAACAGGTCTTCGGGCGTACGCCGGGTGTCGGCCTCGGCCTGCATCTGCACGCGCAGGATGCGGCCTTCGCGCACGAAGTCGTTGATGTAGGCCGTGCCCAGCGTCGCCTGCAGGGTGTCGTTGAGCTCGCCCAGATCGATGCCCAGAGCGCGCGCCTTGACCCGATCCACGGTAAGGAAGACCTGCGGACCGGCTTCCTGCCCTTCCGGACGCACCCCAGCCAATGTCGGATTCTGCCCGGCCAGGCCCAGCGCCATGTTGCGCGCTTCGAGCAGCTTGTCGCGGCCGAGGCCGCCACGATCCTGGAGGCGGAAATCGAAACCGCCGACGGCGGCCAGTTCGGGAATCGGCGGCACGTTGATGGCGAAGATCATCGCCTGCTTGATGCGGAAGAAGGCCATGTTGGCGCGCTGCACCACCGACTCGGCACTGTTTTCCCTGTCCGGTCGCTCGTCCCAGCTCTTGAGCCGGACGAAGGTGATGGCGGCGTTCTGGCCGCGGCCGAAGAAGGAGAAACCGAGAACGCCGATGACATGCGCGACTTCCTTCTGCGCCATGTAGTGCTTCTCGACGGTTTCGAGAACTTCGAGGCTGCGCTCGCGTGTCGCACCCGATGGCAACTGCACGATGCTGAGGAAATAACCCTGGTCTTCGCTGGGCAGGAAGCTGCCGGGCAGCTTGGTGAAGAACCAGCCGGTGGCGGCGAGGATCGCGGCATAGAGGATGAGCCACCGGCCGGGCTTGCCGAGCATGCGGCGCGTGGCGCCGATGTAGCGACTGACGGTAGCGGCAAAAAAGCGGTTGAACCAGCCGAAGAATCCGGTGGTGGGCAACAGGTCGTTCTTGCCGACTTCATGCTTGAGCAACGTCGCGCACAAGGCAGGTGTCAGCGTCAGCGCCATGAAGGCCGAGAAACCCATGGTCAGGATCAGCGTTACTGCGAATTGGCGGTAGATCGCA
>JAIOPW010000346.1 GCA_021413665.1 Rhodocyclales bacterium
ACCAGCAACAGGGCGATCCGCCCGTGGTTGCGACGGGCATGCTGCATCGATTGTTGCAAGCGGGCATCGAACAGCAAGCGGTTGGCGAGGCCGGTCAAGGTGTCGGTATGGGCCAGCGTCTGCAACTGTCTTTCATTCTCCCGCAGGCGGGCATTGGTCGCCTCCAGTTCCTCCGTGCGCTCGGCGACGCGCCGCTCGAGGCTTGCCTCGGAACGCTGCAAGGCGCCCACCAGTTGCTGCTTGGTCGCCAGCGCTTCGTTCTGCGCCGCGTCCTTTTCGCGACGCAGGCCATTGATGCGATCGGCCAGGGCAAACGACAACAGCAGCATTTCCAGCGCCGACCCCATCTGCATCGCATAGAAGCTGAGGAAGGTGGTGGGTAGCAAGGCCAGGTTGCGCAGGCCGACGACAGCTACGCCGGCCAGCAACACCGTCCATGCCAGCAGAAAGGTGCGTGCGCCCGGCTGGCCGGCGCGCCAGCAACGAAGGCCGGCCAGCACCGCCACCAAAGAGAACGTGACACCGGTAAGCGAAGTGATGATTGCCGCCAGGCGGTAGGGCGCGACAAGCGCCATGGCCATGCACAGGGCAAACATCGCGGCGAGGCCGATTACGGCGCCGTCGAGGCGCGGCAGGTTGCGTCGCGTCTCGAGGAAACCACGGGTAAACAGCGCGCCAAACAAACCGGCTGCGGCAAAACCGAAGGTAAAGGCGAGGTTGCCCCATGCCGGCCACGTCGGCCAGAGAAACTCGTTGCCCAGCCCGTTGAGGGAAAGTTGCCCTACGGCCATGCTGGCGGCAAACAAGACATAGGTCAGATAATTGTGGTCACGCAGCGAAATCCATAGCAGCAGGTTGTACAGCGCCAGGGCAAGCAGCATGCCGAAATAGACCGACAGCAGCCACAAATGCAGCGGGATGGTCAGTGTGCCCTCCGACGCAACCCGCAGCCAGACCGTGCTCACGCCCGTTTCACCCAGATGCACGGGAAACACGAAGTTGCGATGTACAAGTGGTCGCGCGGCAAAGGGCAAGCGGTCGCCGGTGCTCAGGTGCTCGCCGCCGGGGCCGAAGTACTCAACGCTGTCGAGGGTGGGAAAAGCCACCTCCAGCAACCAGTCGTGCGACACGGCCGGGGCGGGCTCGATATCCAGGCGAAGCCACCAGACCGAGGAGGAATACCCGAAGTTGATCGCTGCTTCACCCTGCGCCGGAGAAGGCCTGAAGTCGGCGCCACGGCGTTTGACGTCGGCAAACGACAAGGCGCCGGTAGTGTCTTCCAGAACGAAAACTTTTCCGTCGAGCGCGAGCGAATCGACACCCGGCGCCAGATGCACGGCCGCAAAGGCCGCACCTGCCTGGAACCACCAGCAGCACAAAAAGACCAATAAAGCGCAAATGCGCGGCACGGCTCCATCCCGGTCGGAGAGAGGAGTAATTCTAGCCCGTCGCTTCGGTAGAATGCCGGCTTGATTAAGGCCTAAACCACTCCCATGCTCTTCGATTCCCATTCAAATTCCGCCATTGCGCTTCCCAACCGCATCGCCATGGCGCCGATGACCCGCTGTCGCGCCGATCATCGTGACGCCGTGCCCAACGACATGATCGTCGAGTATTACCGGCAGCGCGCGAGCGCCGGTCTGATCATCTCGGAGGGCGTGCCCGTTTCCGACCGCGCCCGTGGCTACATCAACACGCCGGCGCTGTGGAACGACGCCCAGGCCGCCGGCTGGAGGCGGGTGAGCGACGCCGTGCACAGCGCCGACGGCAGGATATTCGCCCAGCTCTGGCATTGCGGCCGCGTCGCCCATGCCGCGCTGCATGTCGACGGCAGCGCCCCCGCTGGCGTATCGAAGAAGCCGGCGGCTACCCAGACCATGATCCCGGGGCAGGATGGCAAGATCACTCAGGTCGCCTGCGGCCAGCCGCAAGCCCTGAGCCTCACGGAGATCCGCGGGGTCGTCGCCGAATTTGCGCATGCCGCGAAGCTGGCCATGCAGGCCGGCTTCGACGGCGTCGAGATCCACGGTGCCAATGGCTACCTGCTCGACCAGTTCCGATGCCCCGCGCTGAACAACCGCAACGATGCCTATGGCGGTTCGCTGGCGAACCGCTACCGCCTGCTGCTGGAAGTCGTCGACGCCGTCGCCGCCGAAGTCGGACCGCAACGCGTCGCCGTGCGCCAGTCGCCTTACGGCGTGGCCAACGACATGGTTGCCGATCCCGAGCCGATGGCGACCTATCCCTGGCTGGCGCGCGAACTGAACCAGCGCGGCATCGGCTTCCTGCATATCTACTGCCAGAGCGCGGACTGGATCCACGATGCCGGTCACTCGATGATGCCGGCCCTGCGCGACGCCTTCCACGGCGGCCTGATCGCCTGCGGCGGCTTCAAGACGGCGGATGCCTGCGAAGCCATCCTTGCCCGCGGCCATGCCGACCTGATCGCGATCGGCAAACCCTACATCGCCAACCCCGACCTGGTCGAGCGACTGCGCTGCAATGCGCCGCTCAACAAATGGGACGTAAACAGCTTCTATGCCGGTGGCGCCACGGGCTACACCGACTACCCGACGCTCTGAATAAGGAAGCTGCCATGCAACGCCTCGCCGTCGTCACCCTGTCGTGTCTCGCCGCCGCAATGCCGGCGCTGGCCGACGAAGAAACGACGCCCAATTTCGCCGAAGACACGCTGAGCGGCGACTGGCACGGCGCCCGCAGCGCAGCGGCGAAGCGCGGCCTCGTGTTCGAGGGTAGCGCCCGAGTCGACGCGCTGAGCAACCGCGGCGCGATCAGCAATGGCAGCCGGCATGTCACACATCTCGACTTCAAGCTCAGGATGGATCTCGACAAGGCCGCAGGCTGGAACGGCGGCAGCGCCATGTTCAACGTCATCAGCGATGGCGGCTGGGGCCCGAACGCGCGCCATGTCGGCGGCCAGATGGGCGTCACCAGCATCGAGGTCGGCGCGCCGACCACCACGCGCCTGTTCCAGGCCTGGCTGCAGCAGAGTTTCCTCGACGACCGCCTGGCGATGCTGGCCGGACTCTACCCGATCGACTCCGAGTTCTTCACCATGGATGCGGCCGGCGTCTTCCTCGGCCCGCAATACGGCACGCCGGCGGATCTGGCGCAGACGCGCGGGCCGTCCATCTTCAACAACTCCGCCTTCGGCCTGCGCGTACGCTGGAACATCGACAAGAATTTCTACGCCATGGGCGCCGTACTCGACGGCATCCCCAACGACCCGGCGCGCCCGAAGAGCACCGCGATCCGCTTCGCCAGGGGCGACGGCAGCTTCACCATCGGCGAGTTCGGCTGGCTACCGGAAGCAGGCAACGACAAGTTCAAGGGCCACGCCAAAGCGGCGATCGGACTCTGGGGCTACAGCGCGAAAGTGAATGACCAGCGTGACCTAGACGCGGTCGGCAACCCGGTCCAGCGCCGGCAGCAAGGCGGCTATGTGCTCGGTGAGCGCACACTCATGCGCCTGGGCGGGCAGGACGACCGCTTCCTCACCGGCTTTGCCCGCTACACCTGGGGCGACGGGGATTCCACCGCGGTGACAAGCAGCCTGAACCTCGGCGTGCACCTCAAGGGACCCTTCGCCTCGCGTCCCGACGACATCGTCGGCGTGGCCTGGACGCGTGCCGGCATGTCGCAAAAATGGCGTGATGTGCAGACCGTCCCGGCCGACACGAAGTCGGGCGAGAACGCGCTCGAGATAAGCTATCGATACGCCGTGACGCCGTGGTTTGCGATCCAGCCAAACTACCAGTACCTGCGCAATCCCGGCGGCGGCAGTGCGCCGAATGCAAAGCTGATCGGGGTGCGCCTCGACCTGGCGCTGTAGTTTCCGGCACCGGAGGCGGCGGATGGCGCGCTGCCGCCGCTCCATCGCCGTATCACCAGCGCCGACTCTTGTGCCGCGCTACTTGAAGGCGATAATGGCCTGATCAACCGCCAGGCTTTCGCCCGGATTGGCCAACAGTTTCTCCACCACGCAGTCGCGTTCGGCCTTGAGCACGTTTTCCATTTTCATGGCCTCGATCTTGGCCAGGATTTCGCCGGCCTTGACCTCCTGTCCGACCGTGACCGCAAGCTGCGTCAGCAGCCCCGGCATCGGCGATAGCAGGAACTTCGACATGTCGGGCGCGGCCTTGACCGGCATCCGCGCCTTCAACTCCGCGGTGCGCGCCGACATCACCTGCATGTCGGCCTGCACCCCCCAGTGGAACAGCCGGTAAACCAGGCCACGCCGTTCGATCTGCATGCAGATCGACTGGCCATTGAGCGTTCCCACGTAGAGCGGGTCGCCGAATTGCCACCCTGAGCGCAGCTCATAGCGCTCGCCGCCAAAACTGATATCCCATCCGCCGTCTGCCTTCAGGGCCCGGGTCCGATACGAGCTGGATCCCATCAACACCACAAAATCCTCGCCCGGGACAAACTCGTGGCCCGGCATCTGGCCTGAAATCGTGGCGTTTCGCGCCAGATACTGGCGATGGGTCGCCGTGGCGACGGCGACCAGCATCGCCGGATCGTCGTGCGGCACGTCGGC
>JAIOPW010000347.1 GCA_021413665.1 Rhodocyclales bacterium
CGCAAGCATGGTCAAGGAACTGCGCGAGAAGACCGACGCGCCGATGATGGAATGCAAGAAGGCGCTGACCGAAGCGGCCGGCGACATGGCGAAAGCCGAGGAAATCCTGCGCGTCAAGCTGGGCAACAAGGCCAGCAAGGCGGCGACCCGCATTGCCGCGGAGGGCGTGGTGGCGATCCACATCGCCGCCGACGGCAAGCTGGGCAGCATTTTCGAGATCAACAGCGAGACCGACTTCGTTGCCAAGAACGACGAGTTCCTCAAGCTGGCCGCCGATTGCGCGCGGCTGGTGGCCGAGAACAACCCGGCCGATGTCGCCGCCTTGTCGGCCCTGCCGATGGGCGGGGGCACGGTCGAATCGACCCGCACCGCGCTGGTGGGCAAGATCGGCGAGAACATGAGCATTCGCCGCTTCGTGCGGATCGCGGCCAAGGGCAAGCTGGCGTCCTACATCCACGGCGGTTCCAGGATCGGCGTCCTGGTCGACCTGGTCGGCGGCGACGACCAACTGGCAAAGGACCTGGCGATGCACATCGCGGCCTCGAAGCCGAAGTCGCTGGATTCGTCGGGTGTTCCCGCGGAACTGCTGGAGACCGAGCGTCGCATCGCGATCGAAAAGGCGCGCGAAGCCGGCAAGCCGGAAGCGATGCTGGAAAAGATCGCCGAAGGCACGGTGCAGAAGTACCTGAAGGATGTGACGCTGCTGGGCCAGGTCTTTGTCAAGGCCGAGGACGGCAAGCAGACCATCGAGGCTTTGCTGAAGGCCAGAGGAGCGTCGGTGGCCGGCTTCGCGCTGTTTATCGTCGGCGAGGGCATTGAGAAAAAGGTCAATGACTTCGCCGCGGAAGTCGCGGCGCAAGCTGCCGCCGCCGCTGGCAACAAATAGGGCGCGTTCGAGGCGAAGATGACTGCTCCGAAATTCCGCCGCATTCTGCTCAAGCTTTCGGGCGAGGCATTGATGGGTGACGATGCCTACGGCATCAACCCGGCGATGCTGGCGTCCATCGTGGCTGAAATCAAGGCGGTGACCGATCTCGGCGTCGAGGCCGGCGTCGTCATCGGTGGTGGCAACATCTTCCGCGGGCTGGCCGGCACGGCCACAGGCATGGATCGCGCCACGGCCGACTACATGGGCATGCTGGCGACGGTAATGAACGCCATGGCCTTGTCCGATGCGATGCGCCAGGCGGGCATCAACGCCCGCGTGCAGTCGGCGCTGAACATCGAGCAGGTGGTCGAGCCGTATATCCGCGGCAAGGCGATCCGTTACCTCGAAGAAGGCAAGGTGGTGATTTTCGGCGCCGGCACCGGCAACCCGTTCTTCACCACCGATACGGCGGCTGCACTGCGCGGCTCGGAAATCGGCGCGGAAATCGTGCTCAAGGCGACCAAGGTCGACGGCATCTACACCGCGGATCCGAAGAAGGATCCCGCCGCCACCCGCTTCACCCGCATCAGTTTCGACGATGCGATCAGCCGCAACCTGGCGGTGATGGATGCAACCGCTTTCGCACTGTGCCGCGACCAGAAGCTGCCGATCAACGTGTTCTCGATCTTCAAGCCCGGCGCGCTCAAGCGCGTGGT
Source organism: Rhodocyclales bacterium (assembly GCA_021413665.1). Taxonomy (GTDB): domain Bacteria; phylum Pseudomonadota; class Gammaproteobacteria; order Burkholderiales; family Rhodocyclaceae; genus Sulfuritalea. The sequence continues at coordinate 1,585 of JAIOPW010000347.1, forward strand.
GATGGGCGAGGACGAGGGCACCCTGGTTCACGTTTAGGAGGGCTCATGATTCCCGAGCTGAAAAAGACTTCCGAACAGAAGATGCAGAAAAGCCTGGAGGCGCTCAAGGCCGACCTGGGCAAGGTGCGCACCGGCCGCGCCCATACCGGCATACTCGATCATGTGATGGTCGAGTACTACGGCTCGCCGGTGGCCATCACCCAGGTGGCCAACGTCACGCTGATCGATGCCCGCACCATCGGTGTGCAGCCGTGGGAAAAGCCGATGGTGGCAAAGGTGGAAAAGGCCATCCGTGATTCCGACCTGGGACTCAACCCGTCGTCTCAAGGCGAAGTGATACGCGTGCCGATGCCGGCCCTGACCGAAGAGCGGCGTCGCGACCTGATCAAGGTGATCAAGCACGAGGGCGAGAATGCCAAGGTGGCGATTCGCAACCTGCGTCGCGATGCGATCACGCACCTGAAGGATGCACTGAAGAAGAAGGAAATTTCGGAGGACGACGAGCGTCGCGCCCTCGACGACATGCAGAAACTCACTGACCGCTATGTCGCCGAAGTTGACCGGGCCCTGGCGGACAAAGAGAAGGACCTGATGGCGATCTGATTGCCGATCGCGTTCGAGGCGCCGCCGCGTGCGCGGGCCGCCTGGATTGTCTGCGCGGCGCCGTGATCCGGTCGCGCAATGGTTTGATTCACACGTTCCGGGAGGGTGTCATGGCGGGGAAATTCACCAGCTCGACGCAGGCAATTCCCAGCGTGGGTGACGTCCCGCGCCATATCGCCATCATCATGGACGGCAACGGGCGCTGGGCCAAGAAGCGGTTCCTGCCGCGTGTCGCCGGCCACAAGCGTGGCGTCGAGACGGTGCGGGCGATGGTCAAGGCCTGCATCTCGCGCGGCGTGGAATACCTCACCCTGTTCGCCTTTTCTTCCGAGAACTGGCGTCGGCCGGCAGAGGAAGTCTCCTTCCTCATGAAGCTGTTCATTGGCGCCCTGCAAGGCGAGATCGGCAAGCTGCACGCGAACGGCGTACGGCTCAAGGTGGTGGGGGATCTGTCGGCGTTCGAACCACGTCTGGTGGCCCTGATTCGCGAAGGCGAGGCGAAGACCGCCAACAATTCTCGCCTGACGCTGACGATCGCCGCCAACTATGGCGGCCGCTGGGACATCCTACAGGCGATGAACCAGCTTGCGCTGGCACATCCGGAAAATGCCGGGTGCTACGGCGAAGCGGATCTCGCGCCACACCTGGCGATGGCCTACGCGCCGGAGCCCGACCTCTTCATCCGCACCGGCGGCGAGCAACGCATCAGCAATTTCCTGCTGTGGCAACTGGCCTACAGCGAGTTCCACTTCACCGCTACCCTGTGGCCGGATTTCGACGCTACGGCGCTGGATGTCGCGGTAGCGTCGTACCGGACGCGCGAGCGCCGCTTCGGGCGAACCAGCGAGCAGGTGTTCGCCGTGTCACCAGCGCCGACTCTGGTGATCCCGGCGGTGGACGAAGATGCTTAAGACGCGGATCATCACCGCGCTGCTGCTGGTAGCCGGCCTCGCGCTGATCCTCTTCGCACTGCCGCCGCGAGCGGCGGTGATGTCCTTCGCCGCCGTTGCGGCACTGGCCGGATGGGAGTGGGGCGGCTTGATGAAGCAGGACAAGCCGGCATGCGTGATGTATGCCTTTGTACTGTTGCTGTTCTGCTGGCAGTTGACGGTGGCGGTGCCGGAACTGGTTCCGGCGTTGCTGGGCATTTCAGCGGTATTCTGGATTGTCGTCGTGCCGTTGTGGCTCCGCTTCAAGTGGACGCTGGCCGGCAATGATGCTTTCGGCTACCTGCTCGGCGCGCTGGTGATCCTGCCGATGTGGGCTGCGATGGTGGCCCTGCACGCGGTGAGCACCTGGTTGCTGCTGGCGGCGATGGCACTGGTATGGGTCGCCGATATCTCCGCCTATTTCAGCGGGCGGGCATTCGGCAGGCGCAAGCTGGCGCCGACCATAAGTCCGGGCAAGACCTGGGAGGGCGTGGCGGGGGCGGTGGTCGGCGTCTTCATCTATGCTGGCGTGGTGCTGTCGTTTTCTCCGCTGGCGGCGCTGTTGAAAGACAAGCCGCCGTTGGCCATGCCCGTGATCGTCCTGATGCTGATCCTGCTCACGGCGGTGAGTGTCATCGGCGACCTGTTCGAGTCGCTGCTGAAGCGGCAGGCCGGGATCAAGGACAGCAGCAACCTGCTGCCGGGGCATGGCGGCGTGCTCGATCGCATCGATGCGTTGACTTCGACCCTGCCGCTGGCGGCCTTGATCCTGTATTTCGTCCAGCCATGAAGCTGGTGATACTCGGCGCGACGGGTTCGATCGGCGTCAATACGCTGGACGTCGTGGCGCGTCATCCGGAACGTTTCGAAGTGGTGGCCCTGACCGGACACCGCCAGGTGGAAGCACTTGCCGCGCAATGCCGCCAGTTTCGTCCGGCCTATGCGGTGGTGGCTGGCGCCGCCGAAGCGGGGCGCCTTGCCGGCCTGATCAGGGATGCGGGTTTGCGCACCGAAGTGCTCCACGGCGCGGAGGCGCTGGTGCAGGTAGCCAGCCTGCCCGAAGTCGATGCGGTCATGGCGGCCATCGTCGGTGCCGCCGGCCTGCCGCCGACACTGGCTGCGGCGCGCGCCGGAAAACGCGTGCTGCTGGCCAACAAGGAGGCGCTGGTGATGGCCGGTGCAGTGTTCATGGCTGAAGTACGCCGTGCCGGCGCCCTGTTGCTGCCGATCGACAGCGAACACAATGCGGTGTTCCAGTCCATGCCCCACGGCTACGCGGGCGACATGCCGCGGGGCGGGATCAGGCGCATTCTGCTCACCGCTTCGGGTGGACCGTTTCGCACGACACCGCTTGACCGCCTGACGACGGTTACGCCAGAGCAGGCGGTCGCGCATCCCAAGTGGTCGATGGGCAGGAAAATTTCGGTCGATTCGGCCACCATGATGAACAAGGGGCTGGAGGTAATCGAGGCACACTGGTTGTTCAATGCTCCAGCCGACCGGATCGAGGTGGTGATCCATCCGCAGAGTGTGATTCATTCGCTGGTCGACTACGAGGATGGCTCGGTCCTGGCCCAACTCGGAAACCCCGACATGCGCACGCCAATCGCGCACGCGATGGCCTGGCCCGAGCGGATCGACTCGGGCGTGGCGGCGCTCGACCTGTTCGCCATCGCACGACTCGATTTCGAGCGCCCGGACCTGGCGCGCTTCCCCTGTCTTGACCTGGCTTACCGGGCGCTGCGTGCCGAAGGAAATGCAGCGGCCGTGCTCAATGCCGCCAACGAGGTTGCAGTGGCCGCCTTCCTCGATCGTCGCTTATCGTTTCTTGGCATTGCCGATCTGATCGCCGCCACACTCGACAGCGTGCCGCAGGCTGCCGTGCCTGACCTTGCGGCGGTGCTGGAGGCTGATCGCCAGGGGCGCGGCGCAGCGCTGGAAATTCTCGCGCGGCGGGGCGTGACGGCGGCATGAATCCTGAGTCGCTGGCCTGGTACGCAGGCGCATTCCTGGTGGCGCTGGCGGTGCTGGTGGTGGTGCACGAAATGGGTCACTACCTTGCCGCGCGCGCATGCAACGTCAAGGTTCTGCGTTTCGCGTTCGGGTTCGGCAAGGTGATCTGGATGCGGCGCCACGGGCGCGACGGCACCGAGTGGGCGGTCTCGGCCTTTCCCCTGGGCGGCTA
>JAIOPW010000348.1 GCA_021413665.1 Rhodocyclales bacterium
GGCGGCGAAAAGCGCCGCGTCGCGCTGTGCAAGCTGCTGCTCTCGCGCCCCGACATGCTGCTGCTGGACGAGCCGACCAACCACCTCGACGCCGAATCGGTGGAATGGCTGGAGCAGTTCCTCACCCGCTTCCCCGGCACCGTGGTCGCCGTCACCCACGACCGCTACTTCCTCGACAACGCCGCCGAATGGATCCTAGAACTCGACCGCGGCCACGGCATTCCGTGGAAGGGCAATTATTCCAATTGGCTGGAGCAGAAGGAAGCGCGGCTGGAGACCGAAGCCAAGCAAGAAGACGCGCACATGAAGGCCATGAAGCAGGAACTGGAGTGGGTGCGCAGCAACCCCAAGGCGCGCCAGGCCAAGAGCAAGGCGCGCCTCGCGCGCTTCAACGAAATGTCGGAAACCGATTACCAGAAGCGCAACGAGACCCACGAACTCTTTATCCCGGTCGCCGATCGCCTCGGCGACAAGGTGGTCGAGTTCCATGAGGTCAGCAAGGGCTTCGGCGACCGCCTGCTGATCGACAAGCTTTCCTTCACCGTGCCGCCCGGCGCGATCGTCGGCATCATCGGCCCCAACGGCGCCGGCAAGTCGACACTGTTCAAGATGCTCACCGGCCAGGACAAACCCGACAGCGGTGAAGTCGTCGTCGGCCCGACGGTAAAGATCTCCTACGTCGACCAGAGCCGCGATTGCCTCGACGGCAGCAAGACGGTGTTCGAGGAACTCGCCGACGGCGCCGACATCATCACCATCGGCAAGCTCGAAATCGGCAGCCGCGCCTATATCGGCCGCTTCAACTTCAAGGGCGGCGACCAGCAGAAGAACGTCGGCAACCTCTCCGGCGGCGAACGCGGCCGCCTGCATCTGGCCAAGACGCTGATGACCGGCGGCAACCTGCTGCTGCTCGACGAACCGTCGAACGACCTCGACGTCGAAACCCTGCGCGCGCTGGAAGACGCGCTGCTCGAATTCGCCGGCTGCGCCATGATCATCAGCCACGACCGCTGGTTCCTCGACCGCATCTGCACCCACATCCTCGCCTGCGAGGGCGACTCGCAGTGGAGCTTCTTCGCCGGCAACTACCACGAGTACGAAGAAGACAAGAAGAAGCGCCTCGGCGAGGAAGGCGCGAAGCCGAAGCGGATCCGCTACAAGCCGATCACGCGCTGAGGACAGCACGTGACCGGCCTCAAGCTAGCCGCGGGCGTCTTCGTCCTGCTCGTCGCCATGCTGCTGGCGCAGACGCTGCTCCCGCCGCAACGGGAACCTGCGCCGGCGACGACGCAGGGCATGCCGTGGCAGGTCGAAAGCCCGGGCGCCGGCCAGTCGCGGGTGTTCGGACTGACGCTGGGAGGCAGCACGGCCAGCACGCTGGCCGATGCGCGGCGGCTTTCTGCGGAAGCACCCAGGCTCGCACTGTCGGCCCGCTCACCGGCAAGCTGGTGCTGAGCATCACTGCCACGGCGAGTGAACTCGCAGCCATGCGCGACAAGGCAGCGAAGACCGACCACCTCGCGACCGGCATCCGCAAGTTCACGCTCAACGACGCCGACCGGCAGCGCGCCGAGCGCATGCCGCTCGCGGCCATCGCCTTCATTCCCGCGGCCGGCCTCGACGAAGCCATCATCCTGCAGCGCTTCGGCGCGCCGGCGGAGCGCATCCGCCAGGACGAGACGCTGGAGCATTTCCTCTATCCGGCACGCGGACTGGACATCGTGCTCGACAGCAAGGGCAAGGAAGTCCTGCAATACGTCGCGCCGGCCGATTTCGCACGCCTGCGCGCCCCGCTCGGCAAGTAGCCGCCGCTCATGAACCTGTCCACGATGCTCGATCCGAACACCCTCGCGCTCCTCGATCAACTCGGGATCAGCGCCGCCACAGTCGAGTCGGCGCTGGCGTCGCTGGCCATCTTCACCATCCTGACGCTGGTGACGGCAATTCCCACGGTGATCCTGGCGAAGAGAAAGGGACGCTCGGTGGCGGGTTGGCTGCTGCTCGCCCTCTCGCTTCCGGTCTTGCCGCTGCTGCTGGTCTGGCTGTTGCCGACGTTGCCGAACAACTCGGGAGAGTAGCCATGCCCACCGCCACCACCCTCGAACTCCTCGCCCCCGCGAGGAATGCCGCAATCGCCATCGAGGCGATCAGGCACGGCGCCGATGCGGTGTATATCGGCGGGCCGGCCTTCGGTGCTCGCCACGACGCCGGCAACTCAGTAGCCGACATCGAGCGGGCAGCGGCCTACGCACACCGCTTCAACGCCAGGATCTTCGTTACGCTCAACACCATCTTCCGCGATGACGAGATCGAGCAGGCACGCCGCCTGGCCTGGCAGGTATACGAGGCCGGGGCGGATGCGCTGATCGTCCAGGACATGGGCCTGCTGGAGCTTGACCTGCCGCCGATCCAGTTGCATGCCTCGACCCAGACCGACATCCGCACGCCACAGAAAGCGAAGTTCCTCGCCGATGTCGGCTTCTCGCAGATGGTGCTGGCGCGCGAACTGTCGCTGCCCGAGATTCGCGCCATCCACCAGAAAGTCGGCGCCGGCGGGACGGCGCCGGTTCTGGAATTCTTCATCCAC
>JAIOPW010000349.1 GCA_021413665.1 Rhodocyclales bacterium
GCCTTCCTGTGCCAGCGACAAGGTAATCTGGCCGATCGCGTCCTTGCCGGCGGCGGCGCGCGCGGCGCCGTCTTCAAGGCCGTGGGCGACGCTGTTGCGCAGCAGATGCTCGATGGGGCCGGCCATCTTGTCCAGTACCGAACGATCGAGTTCGGTCTGGCCGTGCCAGATGTCGAGGTTGGCGCGTTTTCCGGAATCCTTGGCGGCCTGGCGCACCACGCGATGCAGTCGTTCGGCGAGGCTTTCGAAGGGCACCATGCGCACGCCCATCATGCGCTGCGACAATTCGCGGCTCAGGCGCGCCTGGGCGGCGACAGCGGCATTCGCATGGTCGAGGTTGCGCAGCAGGTTCTGCTGCACGGTGGCGACGTCGTTCACGCTTTCGGCCATCATCCGCGTCACTTCCTGGAAGCGGGTGAAGCGGTCGAACTCGAGCGGATCGAACTCCTGCGAGCGTTCGGTTGCCAGTGCCTGCTGCGACTGCATCTGGGACTCGGCCTGGATTTCCACTTCGCGCAACTGATTGCGCAGGCGAATCACGTTTTCCGTCAGGTCGAGCAGCGACACCTTGAGGGCGAGCAATTCGCCTTCGATGCGGCCGCGGGCGATCGCGACTTCGCCGGCTTCGTTGACCAGTTGGTCCACAAGATCCGCGCGTACGCGCAGATGCACTTGCGCCGCCGGGACGAAGACCGCGGCGTGGGCCGGCGCGGCAAGAGGAACGGCCGCTCCGGCTGCGGCGGGACCCTGGTGTTCGACCGGCGGCGCCTCGGCCACCGATGATTCGATCACCGCTGACTCGACCGAGACATCGATCCCGGTTGAGGGAACGATCGGCTCTTCCAGTTGCGGTCGCGCCGCATCGGGATTGCGCAGATGTTCGATCAGCATCGCGGTACGGTCGTAGGAGGTTTCCAGTCCGTCGATCGTGGTCGGCTGCACCGACTTCATTGCGATCGCCTGATCGACGCGGTCTTCCATCGAATGCAGCAGTTCGCCGCAACCCATGGCGCCGGCCATCCGCGCACTGCCCTTGAGCGTATGCAGGGCGCGTTGCAGCGTGCGGGCGGTCTCGGCATTGTCGGGAGCCGACCGCCAGTCGCGCAGCAAGCCGCCGATATCGCGCATCAGATCGACGCTTTCCTCGAGGAACAGCGGCAGCACCTGGGCATCGATCTCGTCTTCGATCCGGGCGGCACGGCGCTCCGCTGCGGTCAAGCTGATTTCCGGCACGGCGTCCGCGGCCGGAGGCGCGGCAAGCGGCTCTGCGGTCTGTTCGGGTGCTTGTTCGGGAGGCTGTTCGATAGCCGGTTCAACAATCGTTTCCCGAGTCTGTTCGACAGCGGGTTCGAGGGGCTGCTCGGGAACCGGCATCATCGCGTTCAGCTCGGCGGCCAGGTCGGCCTCCTCGCCCGGCATGCGCCGCTCGGCAACGGCGCCCAGCATGCCTTCGAGGGCGCCGGCGCAGCGGGCGAAAACAAAGCGCTGTGCTTCGCTCGGGACAGCCTCCACCAGAGAGAAGCGTACCAGCGCATTTTCCAGGGCGCGGGCGAGGCCCGAAATCGGCATGAAGCCGGTAGCGGCGGAAATGCTGGCCGCGGTGTGAGCGGCGCGGATTACCTCGTTGTCGGGAACCGCTTCAATGCCGAGATGACCCTGCAGGGTGGCGATGTGTTCGCGGGTTTCGTCGACATAAAGGTTGTAGAGCGTGGGGGTTACCTCCACGTCGCCGACGCGGACCGGTGGCGGCGAAGGGAAGGAGACCACATCGGCCGATGCCTGGACTGCTTCGGCCATTTCCGGCGCGGCTTCTTCGGCCGGGGTTTCTTCCGGCTCCGCTTCCTGTGGCGCCTCTTCCAACGGCGCCTCTTCCAACGGCGCTTCTTCCACCGGCGCTTCTTCCACCGGCGCCGTCTCCTCGACAGTCGGCGCCGGCGGTGCGGCGACCGGAGCCTCGGAATCTTCGGCTCCGCCCAGTGCCTGGCAGCGACGGATCAATTCGGCGGTATCGAAATGGCTGCCGCCCCCTGCTTCAAGCTGCGCGACCCATACCCTGAACATGTCCGCGGCAAGATCGAGCATTTCGAGCAGGGCGGGAGTCGCGGCGCTCGCCCCGTGGAGCCAGCCATTCAGCACCTGTTCCACGGACCAGGCGGCTTCACCCAGTTCCGCCAGGCCGACCATGCGTCCGCTGCCCTTCAGCGTATGGAAGCTGCGGCGCACCGTGATCAGCGAGTCCTGGCCGCCCGGTGCGGCGTGCACCAGCGGCAGGTGTTGGCTGATGGTTGCCAGCACTTCCCTGGCTTCTTCGAGGAAGATGGACAAAAGCTCCGCGTCCAGGTCTTCTTGGCTTGCGTCCACCAGGCGTGTGGCTTCCGCCGAGGGTGCCGGTACTTCGACCGGTGTCGGTGGCGGCGCGGGTGGTGGCTCGGGAAGTGGTGCGAGTCCTTCCACTTCGTAGTCGGGCAGGGCTTCTGCGGACGCATCCTCGACGCCGACCGTGTCTTCGTGGGCCTCCGACTCGGCGATGATTCCTTGTGCCTGCATCGTGACCGGCACGGTTGTTTCGACTTCCTCGTGAACCGTGCGGGCGACCGGTGGCGGTTCGAGGATGGCATCAATGTCGGCCGTGCCGCTTTGCAACTGGGCGACGAAAAAGCCCAGGGCCGACAGCTTCCTGGCCACATCTTCGAAGTCGCCGGCTTGCGCTGCAAACCCGGGCTCGGCAAATTGTTCGATGGCGCGTGCGCATCCGGCAAGAACATCATTGGCACGGTCCTGGCCGAGCACCAGCAGCGCCCCCTGGATCTGTTGAATCGGCTGCTTGAGCGCGGCCAGGGTTGCCTGGCGCGAGGTGTCGCGGAAGAAGGCATCCAGCGTCTGCTCAATGGCACCCAGGTTGGTGCGGATTTCGCGGGCCACGGATTCGAGCAGCAGTCGCTCCTGCGCCCGGCGCGACATGGCGTCGAGATGCGGCAGTTCCAGCAGGCCGAGTTCCTCGCCACGGCCCAGTGCGCCGAGGCGGCTGACGACGGCATCCGCCGAGCGGGCGAAATCGGCATCGAGCGACTGGAAGTTTTCCAGCGCCGACTCTGCAAGCAGCAGCGACGTTGCCATCTCCAGCGCCATGCTTTCGTTGTGGCGCGACGGATCGCGGCGCAGCAGGTCGGTTTGCTCCAGGATGGCGGCGGTCAGTCGCGCATAGTCGGGCTGTCCGGTGGCCGCGCCTTCTTCGGCGATCTTCGCCGTGCGTTCGTGGAAGGGCGGCAGCGCAGCGGCGGTGCCGGCGCAAAGGCGATTCCAGTCGTCCTTGGCGGCGGCGACCAGTTCTCGCAAACGACGAATGTGGGGAAGCAGCCTTTCGGTTTCCGACGGGGTCGCGGTGGGTACGATGCCTTCCAGTCGGTAGGCGGCGCGGACGATGGCCAGTGCCTCGCCACCCGCGCTGGCGCAAGCGGCCTGGTACAGCGCCTCGCGCAACAGCGGCTCGCCCGGCTCGGCCTGGCCTTCGATGAGTTTCTTGATTTGCGCGCCGAGGCGCATGGCGAAGCGCTTGGCTTCGGTTGCGTCGGGCAGGCCGCCGGCGGCGAGCGCGTCGAGCACGCCCAGCGCGACCCACCAGTAGGCGCGCGCAGCCGGGGTGGTGCGCGTCATTTCGATCATCGCCACCGAGCCCTTCATTTCGGCGATGCCCTTGGGATCGTTCTTGATCCACTTCAGCAGGCCGCGCTCGAATCCCAGGCGCGCGGCCTTGAGGCGGGCCGCGAGCGACTCCGGGGCGAGCGGCGACGGATCCTTTTCGCGTTTCGGCGGACGCTGGGTCAGATCGGGAAAGAACAGGTCGGCCGGCCCTGGCGGCGGCTGTCCGCGCGCCACCGTCATGGCGCGGTAGGGACCAAAAAGCTTCAGCGGCTGATTGGGGTGGCCGGCCACCAGGTCGTCGAGATAGCCGCGCAGCGCCGTAAATCCGCCTTGCGCCGCCGCAATGGCCGCGTCGACATCGGGCGTTGTATTGTCGCCCAGCGCCGCCAGCAATTTCTCTATCGCGTCGGCAAATTCGGTGATGCCGTCAAGGCCGACAATGGCCAGCGCGCCATAGGCCTGGTGCATGCTGGCGCGCGCCTTCTGCAGGTGGTCGCCGGCGGCATCGGCCGCGTGGGCGGCGAGACTGAGCCCGGCGCGCTCCAACGCAAGGTCAATTTCCCCCTTGACCCAGGACAGCGGCCCGATATCGAGGTCCATGCTCATCGAAAGTTGTTCGCGACGCCGTGGTTCATGTATTTTCTGATCACACCTTGAAGCCGGAAACCGAGCCCTTCAGTTCGACGGCGAGTTCGGTCAGTTCGCCAATCGATACGGCCGTTTCCTGCGTGCTGGTCGTCGTCTGGCCGGTAATCCGCAGGATGTCCTGCATCGAGTCCGCCACTTTGGTGGCGATGTCGGCCTGCTCCTGCGTATCGCTGGAAATTGCTTCAATCAGCCGCGCAAGGTCCTGCGATACGCTGGAGATTTCGTTCAACGCCTGACCAGCGGCATCCGACAGCTTGGCCCCTTCCACCACGCCCTGCGTCGAATGCTCCATGGCGGCGACGGCGTCGTGGGTGTCGGTTTGAATCGTCTTGACGATGGCGGCAATCTGCTTGGTCGCCTCGCCGGAACGCTCGGCCAGTCGCTGCACTTCCTCGGCAACCACCGAGAAGCCCCGTCCCGCTTCGCCAGCCGAGGCGGCCTGGATGGCGGCGTTCAAGGCCAGCACGTTGGTTTGTTCGGTAATGTC
>JAIOPW010000350.1 GCA_021413665.1 Rhodocyclales bacterium
CACCGCCAGGTCGGATTCGGGGTCGGAGCCCACCACGCTGGCCTTGTACTTGCGCCCGTCGTTGTGTGCGACCTCGATTTCGTCGGCGCCGTCGATGACGTGGAAGTTGGTCAGGATGTAGCCCTCCGGCGAAACCACCACGCCGCTGCCCAGCCCTGAACGGCGCTGGGACTGCTCGCCAAAGCGGTCGCCGAAGAAATGCCGGAAGATGGGGTCGTTGATGAAGGGATGTTTGGCGCCCTTCATCTCCTGGCTGGTGAAAATATGCACGACGGCGGGAACCGCCTTTTTTGCCGCATCGGCATGGGATCCGGGACGATTCATCTCGCTGCCGGCGGGCGCTTCGACCACCGTCGCGATCTCGGCAACGGCTCCGCCGGCGCTGGGCAGGTGGGCCAGCCACTCCGGTTTGAGCGTCTTGACCACAAACAGGACAGCAACGCAGACCGTCACGGTCTGGGCGAAAATCAGCCAAAGGCGGCGCATAATTTGGATTTTTTCGGGGAAGTGAATGATGCCGGGTAATGTCGCACTGCGCGAAGATTTGCGCGCCTATCTGGACTCCGTGCTGGATGCCGCGCGCTTCCGCGATTATTGCCCAAACGGACTGCAAGTGGAAGGCCGCGAGCAGGTGCGGCGCATCGTTTGCGGCGTCACCGCCAGCCAGGCGCTGGTCGAGGCGGCGATAGAGTGCGGCGCGGATACCCTGCTGGTCCATCACGGCTGGTTCTGGAAAGCGGAAGACGGCCGCGTCACGGGTTTTCGCAAGCAGCGCATGGCGCGGCTGCTGGCGCACGACATCAACCTGTTCGCCTACCACCTGCCGCTGGACGCGCACGCCACGCTGGGCAACAACGCGCAACTGGCATTGCGCCTCGGCTGGACGGTCGGCGGCCGCTTCGGCGAGCAGGACATCGGCTTTGTCGGCGTCCCGCCAGCGCCGACTCTTGCCGGTGAACTGGCGCGGCAAATTGAAACCGCCCTGGGCCGGACACCGCTGCTGATCGGCGATCCGGCGCGCAAGGTGACGCGCATTGCCTGGTGCAGCGGCGGCGCGCAGGGCTACTTCGAGGACGCGCTGGCGACCGGCGCCGACGTATTCGTTTCAGGCGAAATTTCCGAGCAGACCGTGCATCTGGCGCGCGAAACGGGCATGGCCTTCATCGCCGCCGGCCACCATGCCACCGAACGCCATGGCGTGCGGGCGCTGGGTGCGCATCTGATGGAGAAGTTCGGCATCGACTGCGAGTTTGTCGATATCGACAACCCGGTGTGAGCCTTGTCGCTATTCAGCGGTGAGGGAGCAATGCATGCGAGTGTCCGCAGTGCGGACACTGCCTGAACTCACCCGTTCGGCCATCAGCGGCCAGTTGTGAGCCTTCTCCATTGCGGACATTGATTTGCCCCTACCACTCGGAAGCCGCCATTCGATAGGCGCTTTCAATTTTCCTCGCCTGAACTTCGGGAATGCAGCGATAGCTGATGGGGAAGCAGACCGCCAAGCGTAGCTCAATCTTATGGGTTTGCGCGACGACGAGAGACTTGCCCCCCTTGAACCCCTATTTCTGGTATCAGGGTCGCGGTCTAGACCGCCGATCCCGCCTTTTTCCGAGCTGACTTCCTCTTAGCTGCCTGCGAGGTTTTTGGTTTTGATTTCTCAGTAGGCGGCGAAATAGAGTCCGCCGTTGGCACGACCTTGATCAGTAGCCGAGGACCAGCAATTTCGCCTTCTTCAGTATCCGCCATTAACCGCAGCGAAGTTGGCTTCTCGATAAAGAACGGTGAAAACATCAACGCTGTGCTAATGGACTTACGGGTAGCAGTCTCATCCTGAACTTCGGGAAGGTTGGTTAGCGCTTCGACAGGGACTTCCAGTCGCGCTAGTTCGATCTGACCATCCAGAACCACCCGCAAGGTCAGCGACTTGAACGGCCGGGCAATCGGCGTCAATACTGTGGCATACACACACAATTTGGATAAGCCAATCGGTGTAGTAGGAACGAGCAGTTCGCTTTGGTAGCAGCCCATGAACGACATTTTGTTGCCCATTTCTTGGCGGATGTCGTCGCAGAAGATGGCGGTCAGGATGCGGTCTGTCGTTGTTCTCATACCTCGTCCTCCATCGAAAGTGCCTGGGCAAAGATCTCAATTGGAACACCTAACACCTTGGCGATTTTCTGCGCGGTGCTCATTTGCGGATCAACGTTGCCTTGTTCAAGACGCGCAATGTAAGGTTGGCTTGTTTCGGCTCGTCTTGCCAGTTCAGCCTGGGACCACCCCTTTTTCAATCGCAGTTGGGCGATGGTCGGGCGATCAGCATAGAAAGTTTCAGCAACCCATTTCCGGCCTTTCGCTATCGCCTTGGCGTTCTCTTGCGACTGGCCTTCAAGCTCTGTTACCAAGTCGTCAATGTCGATGGCACCGGGCACGGCCAACGGCTTCGGCGGAACCGAAAATTCCCTATAGAAGACCTCGCACTTGGTGGTGCCTGTCTGTGGGCTTTTCTCCACTAGCCTAGTGGATAGTGATGCCAAGGTCGTAATAGGCTTTACGGATACGGTTTGTGATTTCATGGTCACGCTTGTAATCGAAGTCTCGATGAACAACGGCTAGGACATGGTATTGAAGGGTTTGTGGCTCATAGGCATAGACGACGCGATAGCGCAGGCTACCCTTGGGTTCCATCCAAATCTTCAACCGCCATATGTTGTATCCAGCATTCCAGAACTCGAACCACTTGCTGACGTGATACGCCGCTGAGTGGTCATCCCCAAAATCATGGTCGAGGAGAGACTTGATAATTTTCGGGTCATGCTTGGCTTGTTGCAGCAACGCCAAGACCTTCCCTGCGGCAAACTTGTCAGTTTCCATCAACCGGCGCAAGTCGGCGGCAGCATCAGGATGAATCGACAGGGATGGAACGATACCCAATTAGGTATTACTCGTCAAGTAATGGTTCGCAAAAACACGTTCGCCAGAAAATATCACCTTCTCATAACAAATTGCAGGTTTTCCTTTTCCAGGTTTCGCCGCGAACGTCCACTCTAAGTTTCAGCCACCGGCCGCAAAGGGCACTTACGCGACGATCCACCCTTGATTGAAGCCGACGTTGAAACTGCATTCGGAAACGGTGATAGCGGGGTCAGCGCCGGCCGCACTTCGCTGCTCGGCAAAGCTTTGGCGGACTGCCCATTCACTGCAAACTGAATCTCACCGGAAACAGCGTCTGGCGCGGATTGCCGGGCAGGGCGCCGAGGCGGCGCGCGGCGTCCAGGGCGGCCTGGTCGAGCAGGGCGTGGCCGGAACCACGGGCGATCGAAGCGGATACCAGTTGGCCGTTTTCCGAGAGGGTCAGCAGCAGAATCACGTCGCCTTCGAGGCCTTGCGCCACGGCTTGCGGCGGGTAGAACAGGTGTTCGGCAAGGGCGGTCTGCGCGCGGCGCAAGGACTGTCCCTTCAGGACGCGTGGGGGCGCCGGAAGCGACGGAGGAGGGAGCGCTTCGGTCGTGGCCTCGGTACTGACTGCCTCCGCCATGGTTTCGGCGGGTGCGACGGGTGGCAGCAGCCGTGCCTCGACGCTGGGCCGCAGCAACGGACGCTGCTTCGCCGCCAGCCAGTTCGGGGCGACGATCAGCGCGGTGTGCAGGATGATGCTCAACAGCAGGGCGAGGGTGAGCTGCATCGGAACAATTCTAGTCACTCCGATTCTCTATACTTCCCGCCATGAAAATACTTTCCCTCTTTTTCGTCCTGCTGTTGGGCGCAATGCCCTTGCGTGCCGCCGACTTGCCTGATCCGGCGAGTTTTTCAGTGGTCATCGAGCGGGGTGACGTGTCGCAAGCGGCCGAATGGCTGGATGCCGGCCTGTCGCCGGATTTCGAAGGCGCGGCCATCGGCTCCGGGGTGATGATCGCTGCCTGGGAAGGCAACATTCCCATGATGGAACTGTTCGTCGTCCGTGGCGCGGACATCAACAGGACCAACTCGTTCGGCGAGCAGGCACTGTTGCACGCGGCGTGGAAGGGACATCTGCCGGCGGTGCGCTGGCTGGTGGAGCGCGGCGCGCGCCTGAATCGCCAAGGTCGGGAATGGGCCGCCCTGCACTACGCTGCTTTTGCCGGCCATGCCGAGGTGGTGGGCTACCTGCTGGAACGCGGCGCCGACATCAACGCGCTGTCCACCAACGGCTCGACGCCGCTCATGATGGCGGCGCGCGAGGGCAGGGAAGCGATCGCGAAGACCTTGCTGGCGGCCGGCGCCCGGCGCGATATCGTCAATGAGCGCGGTGACGACGCGATGCGCTGGGCGATGCGCTACAACAATCTGCGAATCGCCCAGGAAATCGCCGGCGCCGAAGGTTTTGCGGCGGCGGCCCAGCGCCCGGCGGCATCGTGGGGCCGCCCGCTGCGTTCGCAAGCGGTGCCGGACCGGGCGGATCTGCTGCTGGCCCAGGCGCGCAAGATGGAAGCGGCCGGCCGTCGCGATGATGCGCTGAAGCTCTATCGCGGGGCGCTTGCCGCGATACGCAGGGCGGATGCGGGTGCGGGCAGGGTCGCCGTTCCCGTTCGTGCCGCCACGGGAATGACGATTACGGCGCGGCGCGGCAAGCCCGATGCGCAGTCGGCGGCGCTGAGTTACGCGACTCCGGCAGCCGAAGTCGAAGCCCCGAAAGTCGGCGCTGACGAAACGACTGCGCTGCAAGGCGGTCGAGCAAAGGACGCTCTCCGCGCCGTAGCGGATGGCGACACGGCGGAAAGCGCGCGCGGTGACGCTGCCGACGACTGGCTGCGCCGCGCCCGCGCACTGGAAGCGGCCGGTCGCAGGAAGGACGCCCTCCACGCCTATCGCCAGGCCGCCGGCGTGCTGCGCGGGACAAGCCCGGCGCCCCGGTATTCGCCTGTCCATCCTTGAACCGTCGCCGGGTGGCGTGGCCTTGAACAATTGACAGTTAAAGGTGTTATGTATTACGATAAGGGCAATGCAATTACGACTCGGTGAATTCTGGGTTGCCATCAAGGAGCTTCCATGAGTGAGAAAAAGTTTGCCTCGCATGCCGACCTCGAAGAAAAAAAGGTCACTTTCGAGAAGCTGTCCGACAACGCCTACGCCTATACCGCCGAGGGCGATCCCAACACCGGGGTGATCATCGGCGCCGACTCGGTGATGATCATCGACGCGACAGCGACGCCGGTCATGGCGCAGGACGTGATCCGCTACGTGCGCCAGATCACCGACAAGCCGATCAAGTACGTGACCCTGACCCACTATCACGCGGTGCGTGTGCTGGGCGCTTCGGGCTACAAGAAGGAAGGTTTGCAGGACATCATCGCCTCGCAGCAGACGCGCGAACTGATCGTCGAGCGCGGCCAGCAGGACATGGATTCCGAGATCGGCCGTTTCCCGCGCCTGTTCAACGCGGTCGAGAGCGTGCCCGGCCTGACCTGGCCGACCGTGGTCTTCGACAAGGAGATGACGCTGTGGATGGGCGACCTGGAAGTGAAGATCATGCATCTCGGGCGCGGCCACACCAAGGGCGACACGGTGGTCTGGCTGCCGCAGCAGAAGATCCTGTTTTCCGGCGACCTGGTCGAGGCGGATGCAGCCTGCTACACCGGCGACGCCTACCTGGCCGACTGGCCCGCGACGCTGGATGCGCTGGCGGCCCTGAAGCCGGAAAAGATGATCCCCGGCCGCGGTCCTGCGCTGTTGAATCCGCAGCGGGTACAACAGGGCCTGGCCTACACCCGCGACTTCGTGTCGACGCTCTACCGCAGCGCGCAGGAAGCCGTGGCCCAAGGCATGAACCTCGCCGCTTGCATGGCGCACACGCGCAAGAACATGGACCCGAAATTCGCCAGCGTGTTCATCTACGAACATTGCCTGCCCTTCGACGTGACGCGGGCCCACGACGAAGCGTCGGGCATTCGCGATCCGCGCATCTGGACCGCCGAGCGCGACCAGGAAATGTGGCACTCGCTGCAGGCGGCGTGAAGCGATTCGACGCCAGCAAGGGAAGCGAATCGTGCTGAAGACCTACACGTACCCGAAGTTCGACTACTGCACACCGCCTGAAATTGCCAGCGGCCAAACGCGGAAAGTGCCCGTCGTCGTGGTCGGTGCCGGTCCGGTCGGCCTCGGCGCCGCGCTCGACCTGCAACGGCACGGCGTCCCGGTGCTGCTGCTGGACGAGGACGACACGGTGTCGATCGGCTCGCGCGGGGTCTGCTACGCCAAGCGCGCGCTGGAGATCCTCGATCGCTACGGCGTCGGCGACGCGGTGTGCGACAAGGGCGTGTCGTGGAATGTCGGCCGCACCTTCTTCCGCGAGCAGGAGGTGTACAACTTCAACCTGGTACCGGAACCGGACCACCACCGGCCCGGCATGGTGAACCTGCAACAGTACTACCTCGAGGAGTACATGGCGACGCGGGCGGCCTCGCATCCGGAGATCGAGCTGCGCTGGAGGAACAAGGTGGTATCGGTGGCGCAGAGCGGCAAGACGGTCACGCTCAAGGTCGAAACCGAAGACGGCTTCTATGCGGTCGAAACCGACTGGCTGATCGCCGCCGACGGCGCCCGCAGTCCGACCCGGCGCATGCTCGGCCTCGACGTCGAAGGCAAGATCTTCATGGACCGCTTCCTCATC
>JAIOPW010000351.1 GCA_021413665.1 Rhodocyclales bacterium
CCGGGTCAGCGGCTTGAGGGACGTGTCATCGAGCATCTCGAAGATCGGAAGGGCCCGCAGGATGGTCAATGAAACTCCAGCTTTCGGCGAAATCACAAACCACCCCCCGTCAAGACCGAAATGCACTCAGTGAAGGCCAACACCGGCATTGTCCGCATCAAGCGTCGCGGCCACACCCGGAATATGCCAGATGGCCAAGTGTAATCCGGAATGCGACGAGCTTCTCAACCGCACGCGTCTCGCCGGAAATATCTGGCCTGCTTTCCGATGTTCATGGTGCCGGGGGGGGAAGTCGAATCCCCATGCCTTGCGGCGGCGGTGTTTGAGACCGCTACGTCTACCGATTCCGTCACCCCGGCTCGGGATGTCGCAACACACGAAGCATGTGCCGAGCGAGGCGCGCATTATCCGACAAAGTCGCCCGTCCGACAATGTCCGGGGCTGGGCCGCTCGACATCGTGAACCAAAGGGCGAGCATCGACCTGGCACCAGATCCTGTTCCCGCAGCATTGACAGCCGTTGCCGACGCCCCCCTCCGCCAAATCGTCGCGACTCCGGCTTGATGCGCCTCGGAGAATGAACAATCCGCCTATAATCAGCCAATGGTGCAGAGCAACAACACCCGCAGCGCAGCTACGCCGCGCCTCGCCGCCGTTTCCGTGGCGGCCATGGGCGTGGTTTACGGAGATATTGGTACCAGCCCGCTTTACACCATGAGGGAAGTATTCAACGGCCCGCACGCGGTGGCCGTAAGCCCGGACAACCTGCTGGGCATCCTTTCGCTGATTTTCTGGGCACTGACCATCACGGTGTCGCTCAAGTACGTGATGTTCATTACCCGCGCCGACAACCGTGGCGAAGGCGGCATCATGGCGCTGACCTCGCTCGCCCTGCGCACCCGCGGCGCGGGACCGGGTACGTTGTGGCTGATGTCGATCCTTGGCATTTTCGGCGCCGGCCTCTTCTACGGTGACGCCGTCATCACGCCCGCCATGTCGGTGCTGTCGGCCATCGAAGGGCTCGAAGTCGCCACGCCCATGTTCAAGCCCTACGTTGTGCCGATCACGGTGGCCGTGATTTGCGGCCTGTTCTTCTTTCAGCCGCGAGGAAGCGCCAGCGTAGGCGCGCTGTTCGGTCCGGTGATGCTGTTCTGGTTCGGCACCCTGGGTGTGCTGGGTGCCTGGAACGTTTTCAGGCACCCCGGCGTAATCGCCGCGATCAATCCCTGGTACGCGGTACATTTCTTCGTTGAGAACCGCTCCCACGCCTGGCTTGCACTGGGTGCGGTGGTGTTGGCCATCACCGGAGGCGAAGCACTTTATGCCGACATGGGACATTTCGGCCGCCGCCCGATCAAGTGGGCCTGGCTGGTTTATGTATTTCCCTGTCTCTACCTGAACTACCTCGGCCAGGGAGCCCTGATCCTCGACAATCCGGCCGCGGTGAAGAACCCGTTCTTCATGCTGGTTCCGGATGAACTGCTCTATCCCATGGTCGCGCTGGCGACGGCGGCTACCGTCATCGCCTCGCAGGCCGTCATTTCGGGCGCGTTCTCGCTGACCAGTCAGGCCATGCAGCTCGGCTACTGCCCGCGGCTCCAGGTCAAATTCACCTCGGAGCGCGAAAAAGGACAGATCTACATCCCCAACATCAACTGGCTGCTGCTACTGGCCGTGATCATCCTGGTGCTCGGCTTCAAGACGTCCTCGAACCTGGCCTCCGCCTACGGCATCGCAGTGACCCTGACCATGATGATCGACACGCTGCTGGCCTTCGTCGTGGTGCGCGCGCTGTGGAACTGGAACTGGCTACAGGCCGGCCTGTTCCTGGCACTGTTCATCGTGGTCGATTTTGCCTTTTTTTCAGCCAATCTCGTCAAGGTACTCGATGGCGGCTGGTTCCCGCTGGTGCTCGGCCTGGGGATATTCACCCTGTTCGCCACCTGGAAGCGCGGCCGCACCCTGCTCTACGAAAGACTACAGCAGGATTCAATACCCCTCGACGCCTTCCTTTCCAGCCTGCGGTACGGCGGGCCGCACCGCGTCGAAGGTACCGGAATCTTCATGACGCCACGCCCCGAAGGGGTGCCGCGGGCGATGCTGCACAACATGTTGCACAACAAAATACTGCACCAACGGGTCATCCTGCTCAGCGTAAACATGGAAGACATTCCCCACGTCGACGAGACCGAGCGCATTTCGGTCGAGCCGCTCCACGAGGGCTTTTACCGCGTCATCCTGAACTACGGCTTCAAGGATGATCCGAACATCCCGCTGGCCCTCGAGTTGTGCGCCAAGTACGGCATGGAACCGGTCGAGATGATGGAGACCTCGTTCTTCCTCGGCCGCGAAACCATCGTTCCCAACCGCGTGCCGGCCATGACCCTGTGGCGGCAGGTGCTCTTCATGTGGATGTTCCGCAACGCCGGTACCGCGACCGACTTCTTCAAGCTGCCAACCAATCGCGTGGTCGAGCTCGGCACCCAGATAGAGCTTTGATCCGGCGTCCGGCGTTGAATCAGGTCCGCTGATTTCCTCATTACCACCGATGATTTGCCAAGCCGGGGAAAGCGGGAAATAATCCGCTGTGCTAGTCTTGAAATAGTGACTTCTATAGTATTCACCCGACCAGAGGAGGAAGCAGTCCCATGAACACAACCCGCAGAACGGTGCTGAAAGGCGCCACCGCAAGTAGCGTCCTGGCTGGCTTGATTGCAGCCGGCGCGCTGCGCCCAACGCAAGTTCTGGCCGCTGAATGGAACAAGGCCGCCTTCGAGGCGCATGAAACAACCGGAGCGCTCAAGGGACTGGGCGCAGGAACGCCCGCCGAAAACAAGGATCTGATGATCAAGGTTCCCGACATTGCCGAGAACGGCGCCGTTGTGCCGGTCGATGTCGTCAGCAACATTCCCAACACCAGTTCGATTGCGATTCTGGTCGACAAGAATCCTTCTCCGCTGTCCGCCCAGTTCGAGTTTGCCAATGGCGCTCTGGCTGATGTTTCGGCGCGGCTCAAGCTGAGCCTGACCTCGCTGGTCTAGGCAATCGCCAAAGCGGACGGGAAGTTCTATATCGCCCAGAAAGAAGTCAAGGTAACCGTCGGCGGCTGCGGCGGCTGATCCCAACAACGAGAGAATAAAGGAACAAACATGGCAGATCCGATGAAGATTCGCGCGCAAA
>JAIOPW010000352.1 GCA_021413665.1 Rhodocyclales bacterium
GCATCTGCGTTGGGTCCGCGCTTCAGTCGGCAACGACGTGCGGTTGGTGGCGGTCGAGGAGATTTGTTACTTCCAGGCGGCGGACAAATACACGGCTGTGTTCACGCGCGATGCCGAGTTGCTGATCCGCACTCCGGTCAAGGAACTCGCCGGGCAGCTCGATCCCGCTCAGTTCTGGCAGGTGCATCGCGGCACCCTGGTGAACGTGCGGCAGGTCGTCTCGGCGCGCCACGACGCCCTGGGCCGCGTCAGCCTGAAGCTGCGCGACCGGCCGGAAACTGTGGCCGTCAGTCGCGGCCACGCGCACCTGTTCAGGCAGATGTAGCTAGTATTTCCGCGGCGAGCCGGTCGAGCGCCGAAGCGTCGAGCCGGTCGGTCGCGTAGCGGGTCGCGGCCGCGAACGAGTCGTAGTTGTGCGCCTGCGAACGCTGGTACAGCGGGTCGTAGTGCAGCGTCAGCAGTTCCGCGACCAGCACCGGGAAATCCCGCGCCGCGATCAGCGACTTCCAGCGCTCCAGGATCTCGTTGCTTTGCAGGCCCTTGAGGTGGCCAAGCCGCTCCACCAGCCAGGCCGGATCGGCGACGGCGTAGTCGTAGTCGCACAGCAGGAAGTCGACACGGGCGCGGAGCGGCGCTTCGATGCGCAGTCCCGGGGCGCCGCGGATCGCCTCCAGTAGCTGGTCGGGAAGCTGCAGGCGGCCGATCTTGCGGCTCTCGGCTTCGACGAACACGGGGCGCGTCGGGTCCAGCGCGGACAGTGCGGCGAGCAGTTGCGACTCGAAACCTTTCTGCGCGGGCTGCGGCTGCCCCGGCAGGTTGCCCAGCACCGAACCCTTGTGGACGGCAATCTCTTCGAGGTGCAACACCTGTGCGCCCTGCGTGGAGAGGGCTTCCAGCAGGCGGCTCTTGCCGCTGCCGGTGGCGCCGGTGACGACTCGAAACTTGAGCCGGGACGGCAGCAGCACCAGTTGTTCGATGACATGCTGGCGCCAGTTCTTGTAGCCGCCCTGGATGCGATGGGCATCCCAGCCGATTTCCCGCAGGATATGGGTGAAGGCGCCGCTGCGCTGGCCGCCACGCCAGCAATACACCAGCGGCCGCCAGCTCTTGGGCTTGTCGAGCAGGCGTTCCTCGATGTGGTGCGCGATGTTCTTCGACACCAGCGCCGCGCCGAGCTTCTTGGCCTCGAACACCGAAACCTGCTTGTAGAGGGTGCCGACGCGGGCGCGTTCTTCGTCGTTCAGGACCGGCATGCTGATCGCGCCGGGCAGGCGGTCTTCGGCAAACTCGGCCGGCGCGCGAGCGTCGATGACGGCGTCGAATTGGGCGAGTTGTGCTACCGTCGCCACTCCCTTGGGCAGTTTTTCGGACATCGGATATCAGGCCAGCAGCGGTTTGAGGGCGTTCCAGACGTGATCGAGAATCTTCGACTGCACCGCGGCGGTGGGATGGAGGCCGTCGGCCTGGTAGGCGTTCTGATCGAGGGCGATCGGCTCCAGCAGAAACGGCAGCAAGCGGACTTTTTCGCGTTTGGCGAGGTCACGGAAGGCGGCATCGAATTCCTGGGTATATTTCTGCCCGTAGTTGGGCGGCAGGCGCATGCCGACCAGCAACACGCGCGCTCCCTGCTGCCTGGCGTGGACGAGCATGAAGGCGAGGTTGTCTTTCATCGAGCTGACCGGCAGGCCGCGCAAGCCGTCGTTGGCACCAAGTGCGAGAATGACGATCGTGGGCCTGAAATGGGCCATCGCCGTGATGAAGCGGGCGCGGCCGCCCGCCGTGGTTTCGCCGCTGATGCTGGCGTTGGCGACGGTGGCGCCGGAACCAAGCGCACTCAGTCGCTGTCCGAGCAGGGCCGGCCAGCTCTGGCTGACGGCGATGCCAAAACCGGCGGAGAGGCTGTCGCCGTAGACCAGAATGCGTTGTTCCGCCGCCGTGGCATGGAGGCCGGACAACAACAGGACAAGCAGGCAACAGTGGGAGAGAAAACGTTTGAACATGATTCGTGATGGTGAGATGGCGGCAGCGGTGATCGACGTGCGCGCGCTGGGCAAGATCGTTCCCAGCGGTGAAAGCACGCTCACGATTCTGCACGAGATTTCGTTCGCCGTGACTTCCGGCGAGGCGGTGGCCATTGTCGGCGCCTCAGGCTCTGGAAAATCGACCTTGCTGGGATTGATGGCGGGCCTCGACCTGCCCTCGTCCGGCGTGGTTCGGCTCGGCGGGCAGGATCTCGCCGAGCTCGACGAGGATGACCGTGCTGCGCTGCGCGGGCGCCTGCTCGGCTTCGTCTTCCAGTCCTTCCAGTTGCTGCCGGCCCTGACGGCGCTGGAAAACACCATGCTGCCGCTGGAACTCGCGGGTCGCGCCGATGCGCGGGCGACGGCGGAAGCGATGCTGGGTCGCGTCGGCCTCGGCGCGCGCCTGGCGCACTACCCGAAGCACCTTTCCGGCGGCGAGCAGCAGCGCGTGGCGCTGGCGCGCGCTTTCGCCATGCGGCCGCAATTGCTGCTGGCCGACGAGCCGACCGGCAACCTCGATGCCGCCACCGGGGAACAGGTCATCGACCTGATGTTCGCCATGAACGCCGAGGCCGGCACCACCCTGATCCTGGTGACTCACGACGAGGCGCTGGCGCATCGTTGCGGGCGGACGCTGCGGCTGGACGCGGGGCGTATCGTTGCTTAGAGTCCTTGGAAGGACCGAAGCCGGCCTTGCCGGGAATTGCCTTGTCTGAGCCGGTTATTCTGTCCAAACTGGTCAGGCTGGTTCCAATGGAGGTGACCGAATGCAGACCGTCAGCCTGTTCGACGCCAACACCCATCTTTCGCGCCTGATCGACCAGATCGCCACGGGCGCGGAAACCGAGATAGTGGTTTCCCGCAACGGCGAGCCCGTGGCGGGCTACGGCGCGATGGTGATGGCGGTTTGATCAGGCGGAAAGAATCGCCCGCGCCGCCGTCACGCCGCTTCTGACCGCGCCTTCCAGCGTCGCCGGGTAATCGCCGGCCACGTAGTCGCCGGCCAGCCAAAGTCCGGGCAGTTCGGTACGCGCGCCGGGTCGTTGCAGATTCGGCACGCAGGCGAAGGTGGCGCGTTTTTCGGTGATGGTTTGCACGGCCAGTGGTGCCGGCAGGTTCGGTACCAGGCGGGCGATCTCATCGTGGATGCCGCGCTCCAGCTCGGTCGTCGGCACGTCCAGATGGCGGCCCCGCGCGCTGATTACGGCGGCGATCAGGCCGTCTTGGCCGCACAGGGTGCCGCGGTCGAACAGCCACTGCGCGAGCCCGGCGTCCACGCCGAGCATGGGTCGCGGCAGGCGCACCCAGTCGGGGTAGCTGAAGTAGCCGGTGACAATGGGTTCCCAGTCGAAGTGTTCCACGTGATGCGCCAGTTCCGGCACCAGGCTGGCGAGGTGGTAGGGGGCGACGGCGAGTACCACTTGCGCGAACGGGCCGGCGTCGTCGATGTGCCAGCCGTCCGCATCGCGTCGCAGCGCAGCGACGCGATGACCGGGATGCACGGCGCCGCCGCGCGCGGCGATGAACTCCGCCGCAGGTTCGGGAAACAGGGCGGTGAGATCGACTTGCGGCAGCAACATGTCGCTGGCCTCGCGCCTGCCGGCGAGGCTGTCGCGCAAGACATTGGCCATGACCTGGGCCGAGGCACGGTCGGCAGGTGTGTTGAGGGCGGCGATACACAAGGGTTCCCACAAAAGTCGGCGCTGGCGAGACGGCGTTTTGTTCCGGTCCAGCCACCCGGTTACGGTGGTATCCGGCTCAATGCGGAATTTTCCGGCTTGCAATCCCTGCATGAGGCGGATCGCCGCCCATTTCTCGCGCCAGTCGAGCCCTTGCGCCAGCAGCAGCGCAAACGCCGTGTGCAGCGGCGCCGGCAGGTGCGGCGCGCTCATGACGAATTCGCCGGGGAATTCGAAGCGTAGCGGCGTGCGGCGCAGCAGTCGCTCCGGAACGGCACCGACCGCGCGCATCAGGCGCAGGGTTTCGGTATAGGCGCCGACCAGGATATGCTGGCCGTTGTCGACGGTGAAGCCGTCGATCCGCGAGGCGCGGGCGCGGCCGCCGAGTATGCGAGAGGCCTCGAATACCTCGACCGGCCGGCCGGCGGCAGCCAGTTCGACGGCGGCGGCCAGCCCGGCGTATCCCGCGCCGATGACGGCGATGTTCTCCGCCGCCGGGCCGTCCCAAGGCGGAGTTCGTGTCGCCCCGGAGGCCGCGGCAGCGGCCGAACCAGCGTCACCCCCTTTCGCGGAAAGGGGGGCGGGGGGTATGCTCATTGGCTGATCCAGGTCTTGCCTGCCAGCCACAGCTTGCGCAGCGGCGGCAGGGAAATGCGTTGGTCCAGCACGCGGAAGCGATCGCGCACGATCTCGTCGAGTGTCGCGCGGTAGATGGCGGCCATGATCAGGCCGGCGCGCTGCGCTTTGCGGTCGGCGGCGGGAAGCTGGGCAAAGGCCAGGCCGTAAGTGGCACGGGCGCGCTCGACCTGGAACTCCATGAGCCGGCGGAAGTTGTCCGTATAGTTGGCCTGGAGCAGGTCGGCTTCGCTGACACCGAAGCGCGACAGATCGTCCTGCGGCAGGTAGATGCGGCCGCGCCGCGCGTCTTCGCCGACATCGCGGATGATGTTGGTGAGCTGGAAGGCCAGCCCCAGGTCGTGCGCGTACTTCAGCGTCAGGCGGTCGGTATAGCCGAAGATCTCCGCCGCGAGCAGGCCGACGACGCTGGCGACACGGTAGCAGTAGAGGTGCAGTGCCTTGAAATCGGCATAGCGGACCTGGTCGAGGTCCATCTCCATGCCGTCGATGATTTCCAGCAATTGTTCCTGCGGCAGCGAAAAACCCGTCAGGGACACGGCCAGCGCCTGCGTCACCGGATGCGTCGGCCGGCCCGCGAACAGCGCCTTGACTTCGTCGCGCCACCAGCCGAGCTTGGCGCGCGCCAGCGCCGGATCGGGACATTCATCGACGACATCGTCGACTTCGCGGCAGAAGGCATACAGCGCGGTGATGGCCTGGCGTCGAGCCGGTTCCAGAAACAGGAAGCTGTAGTAGAAGCTGGAGCCGCTGGCGGCCGCGCGTTCCTGGCAGTATTGATCGGGCGTCACGGCTTTGCGTCCAGGGGGCGGACCAGCGAGCGCCACATGATCAGTGTCCAGTCGAGTGGCCGGAGAACGGGACGCCGGGTGAAGACATCGAAGTCAATGGCCTCGATCTTGTCCAGGATGCGCAGCCCGCCGGCGACGATGGCGCGGATTTCCAGGCCCATGCGTCCGGGTAGATACCAGCCCAGCGGGGCGCCGGAGAGCATCAGGCTGCGGGCGCGTTCGACCTGGAATCGCAGCAATTGCCGAAAGTCGGCGCTGGCGGCACGGCGCCTGATGTCATCGTCACTGACACCGAAGCGCGCCATCTCGTCCTGTGGCAGGTAGATTCTTCCGTTGGTGCCCTTGGCGGCGTCGATGCCGACATCCTGCCAGTGGTTGATCAGTTGCAGCGCCGAGCAGACGGCATCGGAGCGCGACAGGTTCTCTGCCGAGGCATGGCCGAACAGGTGCAGCAGCAAGCGGCCTACGGGATCGGCGGAACGGCGGCAGTAGTCCATCAGTTCGGCGAAGTCGCGATAGCGGTCCTTGCCGATGTCTTGCGTGAAGGCATCGAGCAGGTCGCGGAACAGTTGCAGCGGCAGTTCATGGCCGGCGATAACGGGGCGCAGCCGCAGGAACACCGGATGCCGCGTTGGCTCGCCGCCCTCGATGGCGTCGAGTTCCGCCATGTAGCCGGCCAGAAGTGCGCGCCGTTGCTGCGGCGAAAGCTCGCCTTCGTCGGCGAAATCGTCCGCACTGCGGGCAAAGCCGTAGATGGCGGCCACCGGCTCACGCAAGTGCTGCGGCAGAAGAACCGAGGCAACGGGGAAGTTTTCGTAGTGTTCGACAGCCATGATGCGGCAGAAGTATATACAGGGCTTCCGGCGTACCCTCGTTTCCATGGCCGCGGGGCGGAAAGAAATGGTGAAAGCGGGTAAAATTCGCCATCCACGTCGTGTCGTTCGGGGCTGCTTCTGTGCCGCTTGCGACATGCGCCCAGGTGGCGGAATTGGTAGACGCACCAGATTTAGGTTCTGGCGCCGCGAGGCGTGGGGGTTCGAGTCCCTTCCTGGGCACCAGCGTTCGGGGCGCAGACCGGCGGTTCGGTCGTGGTTTGCCCGGGGTGCGGCCCGAGTCTGCCGCTGGTGCGGTTTTTTAATGAATTCTTCAATGACGGATACAGAGATGACGGACAAGGCAACGACGGAAGCTGCAATCGAGACGAGCAGCGCACTGGAACGGCGCATCGACATGACAGTGGTTCTGGCGGCGGTGGAAAAGGATGTCGAGCAGCGCCTGAAACAGATGTCGCGCACGGTGAAGATGGCGGGTTTCCGCCCCGGCAAGGTGCCGATGAAGATGGTGGCCCAGCAATATGGTTCCCAGGCGCGTTCGGAAGCGATCGGCGCGGCGGTGGAAAAGGCTTACGGCGAAAAGGTGCGAGAACAGAACCTGCGCGTCGCCGGCTATCCGCGCATCGAGCCGAAGGCCGACGCCAGCCCCGGAATGCTGGGCTTTACCGCCGTGTTCGAGGTTTATCCCGATATCACGCCCGCGGACGTCACCGGGCAGTCCATTGAAAAGCCGATGCTTACGGTTACCGATGTGGAAGTGGACAAGACCCTGGAGGTTTTGCGCAAGCAGCGCACCGCCTATGTCGAGACCGATCGCGCATCGCAGAAGGAAGACCGTCTGGTGATCGATTTTATCGGGCGCAAGAACGGCGAGGAATTTTCCAGCGGCAGGGCGACGGATTATTCGGTGATGGTCGGCGGCGGCATGATGCTGCCGGATTTCGAGGCCCAATTGGAAGGCGTCAAAGCCGGTGAAACGAAGAACTTCGACGTCAGTTTTCCGGCCGATTACCAGGCGGCTGAGCTGGCCGGCGCCACGGTGCAGTTCGAGATGAACGTAAAGAAGGTCGAGGCTGCACAACTGCCCGAGATAGATGCCGATTTCGCCAGGCAGCTTGGTGTCGCCGACGGCGACGTGGCCAAGATGCGCGTCGAGGTTCGCTCCAATCTGGAGCGCGAAGTGAAGAAGCGCCTGCTGGGCAAGGTCAAGGAGCAGGTCATGGAGGCGCTGCTCAAGGTCAATCCGATCGAGGTGCCGAAAGCGCTGATCGAGATGGAATCCGCGCAGATGGCCGAAGCGGCGAAGCGAGACATGGAATCGCGCGGCATGGGGATGAAGAACATCCCCGTCGAGCCATCCTGGTTTACCGAGCAGGCGACGCGGCGGGTGAAACTGGGTTTGCTGCTTGCGGAGTTGGTCAAGGCCAAGGACCTTCACGTCAAGCCGGAGCAGGTGCGCACCATCGTCGACGAATTCGCGGAGACCTTCGAAGACCCGAAGGAAGTGGTCCGCTGGTACTATTCCCAGCCACAGCGCCTGGCCGAAGCGGAGGCGCTGGCGCTGGAAAACAATGTGGTGGATTGGGTTCTCGCCACTGCCAAGGTTACCGAAACCCCCATCGCCTTCGATGTGCTGATGGGAAACGCAGCATAATCCAGCCGGAGATGTCCATGTACGGTTCGCGACAAAGCGGTGGCGCATACGACTCACCAAACCCCGACACGAAGGCGCTGGGCCTCGTGCCCATGGTCATCGAGACCAGCGGCCGTGGCGAGCGGGCCTATGACATCTACTCGCGCCTGCTGCGCGAACGCGTCATCTTCATGGTCGGGCCGGTGAACGACGGCACGGCCAACCTGGTGGTGGCCCAGTTGCTGTTTCTTGAATCCGAAAATCCGGACAAGGACATTTTCTTTTATATCAACTCGCCGGGCGGTTCCGTCACGGCGGGCATGGCCATCTACGACACCATGCAGTTCATCAAGCCGAACGTGTCTACGCTGTGCATCGGCCAGGCTGCAAGTATGGGCGCCTTTCTGCTGGCGGCGGGCGAAAAGGGCAAGCGTTACTGCCTGCCGAATTCGCGGGTGATGATTCATCAGCCGATGGGCGGGTTCCAGGGCCAGGCTTCGGACATCGAGATACACGCCAAGGAGATCCTGTTTCTCAAGCAGAAACTCAACAACATGCTGGCACACCACACCGGCCAGTCGATCGAACGCATCGAGCGCGATACGGATCGTGACAACTTCCTGTCGGCCGAGGCGGCGGTAGAGTACGGTCTGGTCGACAAGGTGCTGACTCGGCGCGACGAA
>JAIOPW010000353.1 GCA_021413665.1 Rhodocyclales bacterium
CTGCTGCGGCCTGATATCCACGGTCTGCATGAAGCGCTTGAGGAAGGTGCTCCACAGGCCGAGCGCGGCGATTTCGTTGGCGCGGTCGTAATAGCGCGCGATGTCGGCGAAGGCATCGTTGAGGTCGTTGTTCCAGACATCGGCGAAGCGCTGCTCGCGGACTGCCTCGCGCGAGGCCAGGGGGGGAGGTGCCATTGTTGATTTCTCCAGCTCGGGGGTTGAATCATTGTTGAAGGCAGGGATTTAGCCTTCCAGAGGGCGGGGTGTCAAGTACGCGATCCCTGCGTTTGTGACGTCAGGACTCACCTTTCGCCTTCACTCCCAGGCTGCGCAGCTTGTCCCAAAGTGTCTTGCGTGTGATGCCGAGCGCTTCGGCGGCGTTGGTCATGTGCCCGCCATGCCGCTCCAGCACCACCAGCAGATTGTCCCGCCACAGGTCATCAGGTACTCCGGGCTGCACGGACACCAACGACAGGAACCTGTCGCCCTGCTTGCGCGTGATCTGCCTCAAGTACCTGAATATCTACGCGGCGGCCGACGCTCCCCGGGGAGCGTCGGAAGACCCTGGCTTGCCGACGGCAGACTGAAGCGTCCTGCAGGCTGCCGTATCAGCGCTCGGGCAGATACAGCGTCGCACCGGCGGCCAGCTTGACCTCGTCGATGTGATAAATCGCGTTCGCGGTGCGCGCATGCATGTGGATGTTGCCGGGGTTGGTGGCATGGCGTGACGAGCGGAAGCCCAGCACCTCGACGGGCTCGTTGCTCAGGTTGAACCTGGTCTTGAGGACACCGACCTTTTCCTTGGTCATCGGCTTGCCGTCGTCCTGATAATTGACGATATGTACGCTGGCCGACTCGATCGTGCCCTTGACCAGGAAGGGCAAGGGCTTGTTGGGATCGGTGATGCCGTTGGCGGCGGCGAGTTCGCTGATCACGTCATTGACTTCCGCGTAGCTCAGCACGCGGTTCGGCATGGCCACGGCTTTCCAGGACTTGACCTGGGACCAGATCAGCCACGAGGCATAGGCATCGATGTTGCGCACGATGGCAGGCTTGCCATTCACGATCATGCCCATGACCGGATCCGAGTCCCACATGGCCACCTCGCCCTTGATGCCGGATACCGGGCCCAGGGCATACATGTTGCCCGCCTGTGCCAGCGGACGCAGCGGCATGGTGGCGCCGATTTCGGACTTCATCAGCGTGTCGCTGCCCACGCCGCGCCACTGCGCGTTCCAGCCGGTGGGGTCCGGGCTCGTTGCGTTCGTTATCGTCGTGGCGCAGCCGCCGGCGGCAAGTGCCGCCGCAACCGCAAGGCCGATGGTGTTCAGTTTCATGGTGTCCTCCCTGTCGTGTGTGGTGAAACGGACCTACAAAGAAAAATCAGCGTCGAATGGCGCGTCGCCCTGGACTACGGGCAAAGTCAGCGAGTGATCCCACTGGCTCCAGCCACCGTTGAAGAAACGCACGTCCCGGTAGCCCAATGCCTTGAGTTGCAGCCAGGCCAGCGTGGAGCGGAAGCCGTCGTGGCAATAGGTGATGACCGTGGCGTCCTTCGGCACGTCCTTGTACAGCGCGGCAAGCTGTTCGAGGGACAACCATTTCTGCGACTGGGCATCGGTGCCGTCGAGGCTGACGACATTGATGGCGCCGGGGATATGCCCGCCCTGCACCGAATGTCGAATGACTTTGCCGGAGTACATGTCGCGCGGGCGGACGTCGACCAGAGCCACCTTCGGCTCGCGGCGGACCACGACGCGCTCATAGACCTCGGTCCACTCGACAAGCATGGCGCGATTGCCCGCCTTCAGCGACACCCTGCCCGGCTTGCGTCGCACCGCTTCCTTGTTCAGGTCGTTGAATGCCGTCCATTCGACTGTACCGCCGTCGAGGAGCTTGACGCGAGCCATGTCATAGCCGTAGTAGGCGAGCAGGAAGTAGAGCCGGGAGGCCAGCACCGAGCGCGAATCGTCATAGATCACCAGCGTCGAATCGTCATCCACACCCCAGCCCCGCAACGTGGCCTGAAACACCTCGCGCGCGGGCAGGCGCATCAGCACCGCATCGGCGTTGTCACCCAGATCCTTGAAGCGCGCGACCTGGATCGCACCGGGAACATGGCCGACGGTCTGGTAACGATGCGGGAAATAGCGTACTTCCAGCACGACCAGTTTCGGATCCTTGAGCTTGCCTTCCAGCCAGCCGGCATCGACGAGAAAGTCAGGTGCGGCGGCATGGACAACTCCTGTCACCAACAGCAAAAGCAGGAAGCGGTACAGTCGAACACGGAAAAGGAGGGGCGGCACCGGGCTTCCTTCGGGTTGATTGGCGGAGCCCCTACCTTACCGGCGCCCCATCCGCCGCACCATGACTGCAATCAGTGTGCAGCGCAACAACACCGTCGAATCGGCTCTTCAGCGCACGTGCAGATTGGTGCCCTCGCCTTCGATGCGGCCCTCCTCGCGCAGTCGTGCCAGCGCGCGATAGAGGCTTTCCGGTTGCAGCCCGAGTTCGCCCGCCCAGTCAGCCAGCGAACCGGCCAACACGACCCGGCCATCGGGGCCGGCTTCGCAGATCAGGTAATGCACGATGCGATCCTCGGCGCGGCGCAACCGCACCCGTTCGTAGCGCGAACATTGGCGTCGGGCGTTGCGCACCTGAGCCAGCAGGAAGGCCGTGGCGAATCCGGGATCGGCCTGAAACGCCGCCAGCACCGCCGCCTTGGGCAGCGCGAGCAGTTCGCTGGAGACGCGGGCATGGGCGGCACAGGTATAGCGATCGACCGCCAGCGCCGGTTCGCCGAAGAATTCGCCGCCGCTGGCACGCACCATGACCATGGCTTCGCCATCGGCCGAATAGCGCACCGCTTCCATCTCGCCCTGACGGACAAAGAACAGCGATTGCACGGCATCGTCGAACCGAAACAGGCTTTGCTTGCGCTTGAGCGACACCGTGCGGGCAAGTGCGCGCAGGGATTCGGGGACGTAATCGGGAAGGTCGGCGTTCATCGGACGACAGCATAACGAAAGTCGGCGCCGGCGGGACGGCGACAAGCACTCACTGCCGCCGCGTCAGCGGCACCCACTGAACCGCCTCGGGCTGGAAGGTGGCATGCCCGATGCCGTGGTCGTCGGCCGTGTGGCGCAGCGCGTGGAGCACGGCGGGCCAGTCCGCCATATCCCCGATCCGGACATGCGCCGAGAGCGCCAACCGCTCGCCGGACAGCGACCACACATGCAGGTCGTGCACCTCGATCACGCCCGGCACGGCAGCCAGTTCGCGTCCGAGTTGCGGCAGCGAAACGGCGAAAGGCACGCCGTCCAGCAGCCCGTGCACCGCGTCGCGCAGCAGGCGCAGGCTGGCCGCCAGCACCAGGCCGCCGATCAGCAGCGACAGCAGCGGGTCGATCGGCGTCCAGCCGGTGGCCCACACCACGATGCCGGCGACAATGGCCGCCACCGAACCCAGCACATCGCCCATTACATGCAGGAAGGCGCCGCGCACGTTCATGTTGTCCTGGCCGTGCGACAGTTTCCAGGCCACCAGCAGGTTCACGGCCAGCCCGATCACCGCCACCACGCCGACCAGCGCGCCGTCCACCGGCTGCGGCGACTGGAAACGCGACCAGGCTTCGACGCCGATGCCGAACACCACGGCCAGCATCGCCAGCGCATTCACCAGCGCCGCCAGCAGTTCGACGCGTCCGAGGCCGAAACTGTGGCGCGCCGAGGGCGGCCGCGCCGCAATCCACGACGCCAGCAGCGCCAGGCCCAGCGCCGCGCCATCGGTCACCATGTGGCCGGCATCGGCCAGCAGCGCCAGCGAACCGCCGCGCCAGCCGGCGACGGCCTCGACCAGCGCGTACGCCCAGGTCAGCGTCAGCGCCAGCAGCAGGCGTTGGCGCTGCTCCGGCGCTCCGGTCGCGGCATGACGGTAATGATGTTCGTGCGATCCGGCGTTCATTCTCTGCGTCTGCTGGTCGTGCGGAAGAAACAGGCGGCCGACGTATCCTGCCGTCGGCCGCCGCGAACGGGGTTCACCGACCAGCCTACTTGAACTGTCCGCGTGCCTTCATGCGGTCACAGGCGTTGGCGCGGGGAGCGGGCAGGGTCTGGCCCTTTTCCTTGGCCTTGACTTCCATCGCCGTGTGATGCTCGGCCTGGTAGGCCTTGCATTCGTCGAAGGTCTTGAACGACCACATTTTCTGCTGGTGCGCCGTGCGCTCTTCGGCGGTCATCAGCGACCAGCCCGGTGTGTTGCCCTTATTGAAGGCGTAGCGTCCGCCCTTGCCGGGCCCCATGCCAGCCTGGCCCGGGCCCATTCCGCTCATTCCACCCATGCCACCCATTCCCTGACCGGGCTGGGCGAAGGTCGGCGCGGCGATTGCGGCGCCAAGCAGGGTTATCAATGTGATGTGAGAGAGTTTCATTTTGCTTCCCTTCATTTGAAGTTACCCGACGGATGTCGTAACAATTCAAGTCAAGACCATGCCAGTCCGAACCGCAAGTGCCGCTTCGCAACACTATGTAAGTGCGCGTTGCGACTCCGGCGAGGGCGGGCGGCGGTGCGAAATCCGCCGCAGACAAAGTTCGGGACGGCGCTCACCGCTCCACCGCCCATAATGGAATGGCCATCAGAAGTAAAAGCGCGCCATCAGCTCCAGCTTGCGCGCGTTCTGCTTCTCGCCGAACTCCGTGCCGCTGCCGCCCTTGAGCCAGCTGCGCGCAGGCGCAGTTCGGGGTTGGTGATGCCAGTGTAGAGCAGTTCAGGCGTCAGCGACCAGCTGCGGTCGTCGAGATTGGCGATCAGCGTCGCCGAGGGCGTGAAGTAGACGATGTCGAAGGGTTCTTTCTGACGCGCCCGCAGGTAGCGGTAGCACAGGCCGAGCAGGTAGCTGGTAGCGTCGCGGGTGTCGGTGCTGACATTGCCGGCGGCGTCTATGCGCCGCGTTTCGACGTCGCGCAGGCGCGCCCATGCGCCATGAATCTCCAGCGCGCTGCTGAGGTTGCGCGAGAAGTCGATGCTGACGCGCGGGCTGCGACTGCCGACGCCCAGCCAGGTGAGATCGATGTCAGTGTCGAAGTAGAGCAGGCAGAGCTTCGCTGCGGCGTTGACCCGGTTCAGCTTGCCGAAGTCATGGTTGGTTTGCGTGCCGACCGGACTCCAGGCGTAGCCCTGGCCCCATTTCGCCGCCATCTTGCCGACATCGGGCGTAAAGCCTGGATCGGGATTGAACGAAGCGCGCGCTGCCTTCGCAGACCAGATTGTCGCGTCGCATCTCTGCGCTGGCGCGCAGGTTGAAGGTCGCGATGCCCTGCGTGTACCTGGCGTTGAGCTTGAGCGTGGCGGCGTTGCGGTCGAGCGTGTCGCGGGCAAGGCCGTTCAGGGTATAGAAGGAGCCGTCGCGGTTGAGCCAGAAACGATCCGCCTTGCTTCGACGTAGCCGCCCAAATCGACAGGCTTCTTCTCGAACTCGGCGGCGTCGAACTTGAACTCCTCCGCTCACGCCGTGGCTGCCAGCAGGCAGGCGGGCGGGCGGGCGGGCGCGGCAAAGCGTGGCTTCATTTGGGTTTCACTTGCGCAAGTCCTCGCCGCGCGGCAGATAGTTGAGCGAGAACACCTCGTCGGGAAAGTCGCGCTTCTTGATCTTCACGTAGAGCATCACCGACTTGTAGTTCTTGTACGGCGGGCTGTCGGTCTCGATCGTCGCCGGGCGCTTGATGCCGCCGCCAAAATCCTTGGTGTCCCTGAAGCGCAGCGTCTTGATCAGTAGGCCGCTGGCGGCGCAGCACTCCATTTCGGTCGGTCGCGTCGTCATCTTGCCACCCACATCTTGAGTTTGTCGTAGGCCACCTTGCCGGTCCTGGCCTTGAGCGTCAGCAGGTAGCGATCCTTCTCTTCCGTCGCCGACTCGACGTTGTACTCGGCCGTGTAGTCGATGCGCAGGATGTCGCCGACGCAGTAGGTCGTGGTCAGCTTGCTTGCGGTGACCAGGCTCAGGTCAGTGTTCCATCACTTGCAGTTGTTGTGCAGCTTCCACTTTTCCTCGTGGCCCATGGCCACCGCAAAGGCAGGCGGGGTGCAGCGATCGGCATCCGTCGCCGTGGCCGTGGCGCCGGGGTGGGCCATCACCGGGCGGGAAGCCAGCGCCTCGGCGGCGGGGAAGGCCTGCGAGCCGACGACGGCCATCAGGGTGAGGAAAGCCGCCACGATCGCCGTGCCGCCGGCACCGACTTTCTGGGTCGGGTGCGGCACGAAGACTTCGCAGCTTGCACCGGCGCAGTGTTGCGCCTGGCGCCCGGGCAGTGCGTTGTAGATCTTGCAGCCGATGCAGATGCCGAAGGCGCTTTCGAAGAACATCAGCGCCAGGCAGGTGGCGCAGACCAGCATGTTGATTGGCCCGATCACGTTGTTGATCACGATCAGCCAGAGCATGGACAGCGCCAGTACCCAGCCGATGGCCCAGGCGAAGCGCTTCTGCGGCGCACCGACCCATTCCGGCGCCTGTCCGCGCACGGCGAAGCGCGCCGCGATCATGCTTGGCGCATAGCGCGGGTTGATGAACAGACGGATCGTGAAGTCGATCAGGAAGGCGATCACGAAAATCTTGGTCGGCCGGAAATTGCCCATGAACCACGCGTTGGCGAAAGTCATCACGGCGAACACGAAGAGGATGCCGGCGGCGGCCCGCACCTCGCGCTCGTTCAAGACCGGCACGTCGTAGCCGGGCACCGTCTCGCCGAATCCGATAATCTTGCTCATGTGTTGCTCCTTGCCTGTCGATGCCTGCATTTGACCGCACTCCTGTAAGCAACGCGTTGCCGCAACCGGCCCTTTTTGCATCGTCGCGTTGCGCGCCCGCAGTCTGTTACGCTGCGTTACAAATCGTTCCGCGCAGACGTTAACAATACCGGCCATGGACAATCGCGACCACATTCTCATCGTCGACGACGACCCGGAAATCCGCCGCCTGCTGGTGGATTACCTGGCGAAGAACGGCTTCGACCCGATCGCCGCGAAGGACGGCCGCGAGATGGCGCAGGCGCTCGACCGCCATGCGATCGACCTCGTCGTGCTCGACCTCACCCTGCCCGACGCCGATGGCCTGACGCTGTGCCGCGACCTGCGCACGCGCTCCAACCTGCCGGTGCTGATGCTGACCGCGCGCGGCGAGGAAGCCGACCGCATCGTCGGTATCGAGATGGGCGCCGACGACTATCTGGTCAAGCCCTTCAGCCCGCGCGAGCTGCTGGCGCGGATCAAGTCCATCCTGCGCCGCACGCGCGCCCTGCCGCCCAACCTGCGGCCGGAATCGCAGCGCTGCCTTGTCTTCGCCGGCTGGCGCCTGGATACCGCGACACGCGCGCTGACGGCACCGGACGGCGTGCTGGTTTCACTCTCCGGCGGTGAATACCGCTTGCTGCGCATCCTGCTCGACCATCCGAACCGCGTGCTCAACCGCGACCAGTTGGTGGAGATGATCCACGGCCGCTCGGCCGAGCCCTATGACCGCGCCATCGACGTGCAGGTCAGCCGCCTGCGCCAGCGCCTGCGCGACGACCCGCGCGAACCGCAACTGATCCAGACCGTGCGCGGCGAGGGTTACGTGCTGGCGGCGGCGGTGGAAGGAAGGGCGGAGTGTGGTCAATGAGGCGGCTGATTCCATCGTCATTGTTCGGCCGGCTGACGCTGATCCTCGTGATCGGCATGCTGGCGGCGCAGTTCACCAGCCTCTGGTTGCACATGGAAGAGCGTGCGATGCTGCTGGCCCAGGGCCACGCCCATGTCGCCGGCGTGCCGACGCGCTTCTGGATGCACTTGGGACTGACGCTGGCGGTCGTCATCGGCGTCGCGCTGATCGCTGTGCGTTTGGTGACGCGGCCGATCCAGCGCCTGGCCGAGGCGGCGGATGCCTTCGGGCACGATCTCGAATCGCCGCCGCTGGAGGAATCGGGGCCGACCGAAACGCGACGTGCCGCCGAAGCTTTCAACCGCATGCAGGCGCGCATCAAGCGCCTGATCGCCGAGCGCAGCCGGGCGCTGGCCGCCGTTTCGCACGACCTGCGCACGCCGCTGACGCGCATGCGCCTGCGCGCCGAGCTGGTGGACGATGAAGACCTGCGCGCGCAGATCGGCGCCGACATCGACGACATGCAGGCCATGGTCGAATCCACCCTCGACTACCTGCGCGGCCTGCGCGACAACGAGGCGGTGCAGGAGATCGACATCGAGGCGCTGCTGCAAAGCATGGTTGCCGACGAGCAGGCACTGGAGCGGCCGGTCACGCTGGCGGCGGGTACGGCGGCGCCCTTCGCCGGGCGCCTGTCAGTGCTGCGCCGGGCGCTGGCCAACCTGGTCGACAATGCCGTCAAGTACGGCGGCGCAGCGCGCATCCACGTCGAAGATTCCGCCGACGCCCTGCGCCTCACGGTCGAGGACAGCGGCCCCGGCATTCCCGAGGACGCGCTGGCCAGCGTGGTCGAGCCCTATGTACGGCTGGAGACGTCGCGCAGTCGCGTCACCGGCGGCGTCGGCCTCGGGCTGGCCATCGCGCGCGACGCCGCACGCCTGCATGGCGGCGAACTGGGCTTGCGCAACCTGCCCGGCGGCGGACTCGCGGCGACGCTGACGCTACCGCGCCGCGAGCCCAAGAGTCGGCGCTGATGAAGCCCCTGCGCTACAAGGCGGTCGAGCAAAAAACGCTCTCCTCGCCGTAGCGGATGACGGGACGGCAACCTCAGCCGCCCTTCAGCACCCTGCCGCTGCCGTCGCGCACCGTCACATTCACCGGGAAGCCGCTGCGCACGCTCTGCGTCACGACGCAGAATTCCTCGAATTGCTCAAGCACGCGGTCGAGGTGTTCCATGGAATCGGCCGGCGAATCGAACTGGATCACCACGTCGACGCTGCCGACACGCAGGCGCTTCGCCTCGTTGCGCTCCATGTGCGCGGTGACCGAGGTGGTGACCTGTCCGGGATTGTTCTTGAACTTGCGCAAGGCAAACAGCAGGCTGGCCGAGAGGCAGTTGGCGACGCTGGCGGCCAGCAGGCGGGAGGGATTGGGCCCGGCCTCCTTGCCCAGTGGCGGCGGCTCGTCGGCCAGCAGCGGCGGAATGCCCTTGTCGAAGCGAATCAGGAAAGCGAAGTCGTCCTGCTGTTCGAGGGTGAAAGAGAACTGGTTGGTGTCGCTCATGATTAGCTCCCTGGAGAAGTCGGCGCTTGACTGCCCGCGAAGCGGAATCCCAGGCTGAGAGTGTCCGATACGACTATGTCCGGACTTACGTTGCGCCGGCCAGCCAGCTTTCTATCTTATCGCGACTGGGCACGCCGCCGGCATGAACCACCTTGCCGTCGATCACCACGCCGGGCGTGCTCATCACGCCGTAGCCCATGATGTCCTTGATTTCCTCCACCTTGTCGAGCTGGACCGTGACGCCCTTGGCGCGCGCGGCTTCCTCGATCAGCTTGAGCGTGGTCTTGCAATTGGCACAGCCGGTGCCGAGGACTTTGATGTTCAACATTTGCATGACTCCCGTTCGATGAATGAATAACCGCGGTTCGATGCCTTCCGGCTTCAACACAGGAGACGAAGCCGGGCCCGAAAGGATGCAGGCAGCCGGCAGGATTCACTCTTCGCGGCGGAATTTCGCGGCCGTGAAGGTGACGCCGACCGCCACCGCCATCAGCCCGAAGGCGATGCCGACCTGGCTGACGCGCTCGGGCGCCAGCAGCAGCAGCGCGCCCAGTTCCAGCATCATCACGCCCGACATCAGTTTGAGCAGGCGGCCTTCGCGTTCGCTGAGCTTGCGCGCGCCGAGGCTGCCGGCAAAGACGGCGACGATGGCGGCCAGCGGCAGCACATAGATCAGGTTGTAGGCGGCCAGATAGCCGTAACGGCCGGCCGGCGACAAGTCGGCCAGCGTCAGCAGGCGCGTGTAGACCATGGGAAAGCCGGCGGTGCACAGCAGCTCGTAGAAGTTGGCGGCGATGGCGAGGAAGGCCGTGGCCGCGATCATCGTAGGCAGGTTTTCGGCGCCGAGGATGTTGCGCGTGCGGCGGAAGATGTCGGGCTTTTTCGATTCGGGGATGGACAGGGTCAGGCCCTTTTCAAACCAGAAGTAATCCTTGACGTTGACCGCACCGACGAAGACCGCCAGCGCACCGGCGGCCAGCGTCACCCAGGCCAGGTGCCCGAAAAGCTGGAAGACGTTGAGCCAGGCCGCCATGAAGGCGAAGTACATGAGGCCGGAGATGGCGACGAAGAC
>JAIOPW010000354.1 GCA_021413665.1 Rhodocyclales bacterium
GTCGAGCAGGACCAGGTCGGGACGCCCGGCCTCGCGCGCCGCCCGCGCCGTCGCCGCATTTTCGGCGAGCTGGACGTCGTGACCCTCGTCGCGCAGGATCTCGAACAGCAGTTCGCGTATTCCGACCTCGTCGTCGACCACCAGTATCTTCGGCATTTCCTAGGTCCCCTTTACCGCACTCTGCTCCGCCAGCGGCAACCAGATGCTGACTTCGCCGCCATGATTGTTCGCCAGGCGGATCTCGCCGCCGTGGTCGTCCACTATTTTCTTCACGATCGCCAGCCCCAGCCCGGTGCCTTTCGACTTGGTGGTGACATAGGGCTCGAAGGCGCGGGACAGAATCTGCGGCGGAAAGCCCGGGCCATTGTCGCCGATCGTCAGGCGCGCGCGCGCGCTTTCCCGCGTCAGCGTGATCGTAATCCGCGCATTCGCCACTTCGGCCAGTGCATCCTGGGCGTTGGTCAGCACGTTGTGCAGCACCTGCCGCAACTGGTTGGCGTCGGCCAGCACCGCCGGCAGGGGAGTCGGCGCTGGCTCGCTCTGCGTACCTGGGATTCCGCTTTGCGGGCAGGTAACGGCGATCGTGGCCTGCGAATTCTCGTAGAGGCCGAGAATTTCGCCGAGCAGTCCCGGCAGGTCTATGGCGGCGAGCTGCGGCAGTGGCGTGCGCGCGTAGTCGCGAAAATCATTGACCATGTTCTTCATCGCCTCGACCTGGTTGACGATGGTCTGCGTCGCGCGATCCAGCAGTTCGCGCGAGGGGCCGGTCAACTGATCCGCCAGCTTGAGCTGCAGCCGTTCTGCGGAAAGCTGGATGGGTGTCAGCGGATTCTTGATTTCGTGCGCCAGCCGCTGCGCGACTTCGCCCCAGGCGGCGGAGCGCTGTGCCGCGATCAGCCGCGTGATGTCGTCGAACACCACCACGTAGCCGCCGCCGCCGGCGGCCGGCAGCGCGGTGCCGCGCACCAGCAAGGCTTGCGGGATGCCGTCGGGGCGCGCGATTTCGAGCTGCTCCTGCCATTCCTCTCCGCGCCGCGCGAAGCCGCCGAGGATGGCGCCGGCCAGCGTCTCATGACGCGGCCAGTCCTGCAGCCGGGTCTGCTCGAAGCCGCTCAGATCCTCACCGAGAATGGCCAGCGCGCCGCGATTGGCGGCACGCAGGCGGAAGCGCAGGTCGAAAGCGAGCACGCCCGCCGAAAGGTTCGCCAGCACGGATTCGAGGTAGGCCTGGGCAGCTTCCATTTCCTGTCGATGGTGTTCGGCCTGCGCCCGCGCTTCGCCCAGTTGGTGCGTCATGCTGTTGAAGGAATGTGTCAGCACGCCCAGTTCGTCGGAGGCTTCGACGGTGGCGCGTGGCGTGAAGTCGCCACTGGCGACCGCCCGTGTGCCTTCGGCCAGGATCAACAGCGGCCGCGCCAGGCGCTCGGCGAGGAAGAAGGCGAGGGCAATCGCGGCGAACAGGGCAAGCAGCAGGGCCAGCGTCAGCGTCAGCGTGTAGATGCGCTTCAGGCCAACCCGCCCAAGCTGCAATTCCTGGTAGTCGCGGTGCGCCGCTTCGACGCTTTCCGCGCTTTTCACGATCGATGCCGGCACCGCCAGAGTCAATTGCAGGATGCGTGGATCGAGATTGAGGCCGCCGCCGGTCACCGGTGCCAAGGCGCGCACCATGAGACCGCCGCCCTCGGCGTCGCTGATCATCGCCAGCCCGCGCGCGCCGCGCGCAGCGCGCAACTGGGCGGGCGCCGGCACCGAGGGCAGCAGGCTGCCCAGTTCGCCCGAACTGCTGCTCAATACCTGGCCGGAGAGCGTCAGGAGGGTGGCGGTCTGCGCGCCGGCCCGCTCGCGCACGCGATTCATCCGGCTCGGACCGACGAAGGCGTCGTTACCGAGGTCCAGCGCCGCGTCGCGCGCCTTGACCAGCAGGTCGGCCTGAAGTGTCTCCAGCACGCTACGGCCCAGATTGAGTCCGCCCTCCAGCGCGGCATCGACGCGTACGTCGAACCAGGAATCAATGCTTTTCACTGCGAACTGCATCGATACGCCATACACCAGCGCGCCGGGCAGCACCGCCATCAGGGACAGCATCAGCAGCAGGCGCGACTTCAGGCGCGAGCCGAACACGCCGCCGCGGACGTCGCGCCGCAGGCGCCGCAATTGCAGGCCGACCAGCACGAGCAGTGCGACCGCGGCGGCGCCGTTGATCGCCAGCAGCCAGGGGTAGTTCTCGGCGAACAGCGCCGTATTGGCCGAGGCCGATGCCAGCAGGAAAAGCAGGATGGCGCCGAGCGCGGCGATCACCGCCAGCGCAACCCTCATGGCGTCACCGGGGGAGCGACGAACTGCCAGCGCAGCGGCCTGGTCTCGACGTGCAGGTCGCGATCGGTGATGGCGTCGACCTGAAAGGGCTTGGGCAACTGGCTGCGGTCCAGCGCCAGGCGCACGGCCGCTTCGTAGGTTTCACCGGCCTTGATCGCGTCCTTGTCCACCACCGGCAATGAGGCGATGCGGCCGACCACGCGCATGGCTTCGGCCAGGCTGCCGAAGTTCTGGTGCAGGTTGCCTGTGGTCAGCCGGTACTGCCGCGTCAGGCTGCTGTAGGCGAGGCGGTAGCTCAGGCTGCGACTGGTGACATGTTCATTGACCCAGTATTTGCGGCTGCGCTCGAGCACGAACTCGAGATTGAAGTAGAGCGGAACGCCGCGTGCCACGGCATCTTCCAGCCGGTTGCCGAGGTCGACCGTGAACTCGGCGGACAGCGTGTAGCCGTCCTCCCCCGGCGTCAGCGCGGCGCGCTTCGGCTCGATGCTGCCGGCCTGAGCGGCGAGCGCCGCCGTCAGCAGCAGCGCGAGCAGGCCGGACTCAATCCTTTTGCAGCAGCGCGTAATAAAAGCCGTCATGTTCGGCGTCGGGCAAATGTTGCGGTTGTACGGCGATTGGCATCGCGAGATGCCGGGCATCGGCGTGGCGGCCGACGAAGGCTTCTACCTGACGGGCATTCTCCTCCGCAAACACCGAGCAGGTGGCATAAAGCATTTTGCCACCGGGGACGAGAGTTCGCCACAAGGCGTCGATAATCGCCTTTTGCGTTGCCGCGAAACCGGCGATGTCCGATTCGCGCCGCAGCCATTTTGCGTCGGGATGGCGGCGCACCACGCCGGAGGCCGAACAGGGCACGTCGGCCAGGATGCGATCGAAGCCGCGGCCGTCCCACCAGGCATCGATGTCGCGCGCGTCGGCCACCTTTATTGTCGCGGCCAATCCCAGGCGCTCCAGGTTTCGTGCGATGCGCGCCGCGCGCTGCGCATCGGCATCGAGCGCGGTCAAGTCGATGTCCGCGCTCTCCAGCAGGTGTGCCGCCTTGCCGCCGGGCGCCGCGCAGGCATCGAGTACACGCATGCCGTCCTTCACCTCGAGCAGTCGCGCCGCAGCCTGTGCGCCCCAATCCTGCACCGAGCACAGGCCGGCGGCAAATCCCGGGATGCGCTCCACCGGCACCGGTTTGTCGATCAGGATCGCCGTGTCGTCCAGCGCGCGCGCGGCGAGGCCCGCGGCATCGAGCTGAACCCGATAGTCGGCGCTGGTGACACGGCGACGATTGAGGCGCAGGCACAACGGCGGATGGCTGTTGCCGGCGGCGAGGATGGATTCCCAGTGTGCCGGATGGTCCTGCCGCAGATGCGCGATCCACCACGCCGGATGCTGCCGGCGCGCCACCGGATCGGCGTCCGCCAGGGCCAGAAGTTCTTCGCGCCGGCGCAGGAAATTGCGCAGCACGCCATTGACCAGGCCCTTGAACTGTCCCCGCGCCAGGCCTGCCGCCGCCGTTACCGCCTGGTCGACCGTGGTGTGCGCCTCCTCAGCCCGCGTTTCGAGGCGTGTCAGCGCCGCCAGCAGCAACGCCCGCGCCGTGGCGTCCTTGAGCGGGCGTTCGAGCAGCAGGCCGAGCAGGAAATCGCCGCGACCGAAAGCGCGCAGCGTCGGATAGGCGAGGTCCATGGTCGCGGCGCGCAGCGGTGCGGACAAGCCGGCGCGCGCCAGCGCGACGTCGAAATTGCGTCCCGCCAGCACGGCGGCGATCAGGCCGGCAGCCGTGTGCAAGGCCTCGGCAAGGGGTGGGAGCATCTGCATCGGCGAAGGATACCAGCCCGCCTGTCGTGGTCGGACCTGCGCCGATTGCGGCGTCGGCTAGACTGGCACTTTTCCTGGCGGACGACTTCATGAGCGGCGCAACCGAGATCCCGCATACCCTCGCCGAGGACATCCAGGCGTTGTTGGTCGCGCCGTTGCTGGTTGGCTTTGCCGTGCTGCTGTTTCGCCAGGCCGGTCTGCTTACCGGTGGCACGGTCGGGCTGGCCTTCCTGATCCACTATGCCGGCGGCTGGCCGATGGGCATTGTGCTGTTTGCCATCAACCTGCCCTTCTACGTCTTCGCCGTGCGCGCCATGGGCTGGGAATT
>JAIOPW010000445.1 GCA_021413665.1 Rhodocyclales bacterium
CCGGCCGATCCTGCTGTCCATAGGTTATTCGGCCTGCCACTGGTGCCATGTAATGGCGCACGAATCCTTCGAAGACGCGGAAGTGGCGATGGTAATGAATCGCCTGTTCGTGAATATCAAGGTCGACCGCGAGGAGCGCCCGGATCTGGACCAGATCTACCAGACCGCGCACCAGATGCTGACCCGGCGTGCCGGCGGCTGGCCGCTGACCATGTTCCTGGCACCCGACGGCA
The DNA here is from genome assembly GCA_021413665.1 of Rhodocyclales bacterium. Taxonomy (GTDB): domain Bacteria; phylum Pseudomonadota; class Gammaproteobacteria; order Burkholderiales; family Rhodocyclaceae; genus Sulfuritalea. Next base: position 234 of record JAIOPW010000445.1, read on the forward strand.
CTCCCTTCTTCGGCGGCACCTATTTCCCAAGGGAACCTCGCTACGGGCTGCCAGGCTTTGCCGACCTCTGCGAACGCGTCGCGGATGCCTATGACCAGAAGCGGGAAGAGATCACGGCGCAGGCCGCCGAACTGCGCCAGGCGCTTGCCGATACCGTGCCCGAATCGACAGGACTGAATGCAACGTACGACGCCACGCCGCTTACGGCAGCCGCGGCATCGCTGGCCAGAAACTTCGATTCCCACCACGGCGGCTTTGGCGGTGCGCCGAAATTTCCCCATCCGACCGACCTGGCTTTCCTTTTGCGCCGCCCGGATCCGGTTTCGCGCCGGATGGCGCTGACCACGTTGACGCGCATGAGCGAAGGCGGCATCTACGACCAGATCGGCGGCGGCTTCTGCCGCTACAGCGTCGATGAGCGCTGGGAAATCCCGCACTTCGAAAAAATGCTCTACGACAACGGGCCGCTGCTGGCGCTCTGCGCCGACGCCTGGACAGAGGGCCGCGAACCGCTGTTCGCGCGAGTGGCGGAAGAAACCGCGACCTGGGTGCTGCGTGAAATGCAATCGCCAGACGGCGGCTACTACTCGTCACTCGACGCCGATTCGGAAGGCGAAGAAGGCAAGTACTATGTCTGGGATCGCGACCAGATGAACCAGTTCCTGACACCCCAAGAGTCGGCGCTGGCGGCGCGGCGCTGGGGCTTCGACGGGCCGCCGAATTTCGAAGGTCGCCATTGGCACGCGCGGGTTGCCGGCGATCTTGGCGTCGCAGAACGCCCCCTGCTCGAATCGGCGCGCCGGAAACTTTTCGCCGCCCGCGAAAAGCGCGTTCGCCCCGGCCGCGATGAAAAGATATTGACGAGCTGGAACGCACTCATGATCGAAGGCATGGCGCACGCCGCGCGCGTCTTCGAACACGGCGAGTGGCTGGCTTCGGCGCAGCGCGCCATGGATTTCCTGCGCGCAACAATGTGGCGGGACGGGCGCCTGCTGGCAACCGCAAGGGATGGCCGCGCCCATCTCGACGCATATCTCGACGATCACGCCTTTCTGCTGGC
>JAIOPW010000446.1 GCA_021413665.1 Rhodocyclales bacterium
CCCTACATGCACCGCCTCAAGCAACTCGGGCTTGACGCGACCCACGTCAGGGATGTGCCGGGCAGCTTCACCGCCCAGGCCTTCATCACCACCGACCTGGACGATAACCAGATCACCGCCTTCCATCCGGGAGCGATGACGCAGTCGCACCAGAACAAGGTTGCCGATGCGCAAGACGTCGCGCTCGGCATCATTTCGCCGGACGGCCGCGACGGCATGCTGCAGCATGCGCGCGAATTCAAGGCCGCCGGCATTCCCTTCGTCTTCGATCCGGGCCAGGGGCTGCCGATGTTCAACGGCGAAGAACTCATGGCCTTCCTGAAACTTGCCGACTATTGCACGGTCAATGACTACGAAGCCAAGCTGCTGACAGAGCGCACGGGGCGCACACTGGAACAACTGGCGGAAGAAGTCGAGGCACTTATTGTCACTCTGGCCGGCAGCGGATCGCATATCTACACCAAGGGCCGCCGCATCGAGATTCCCGTGGCGCCGGCGGAAGCACTGATCGATCCCACCGGCTGCGGCGACGCCTATCGCGCCGGCCTGCTCTACGGTATCGACAAGGGCTGGGAGTGGCAGAAAACGGGCCGGCTGGCGTCGCTGATGGGTTCAATCAAGATCGCTCACCGCGGCGGCCAGAATCACAAGCTGACGCGGGATGACATTGCCGGGCGCTACAACGCCGCATTCGGCGACAACCTCTGGTAAAGGAAACACCATGTCCCATCGTTTGATTGCCATCGGCTTCGCCGCGGTCGCCACCCTGATCCTCGCCGGTTGCGCCGGCAGCCAGTCCGGTTCCGCCTACTCGCGCTCGCAGACCCGCGGCGAAATGCATGTGCGCATGGGCATGGTCGAATCGGTGCGCAGCGTGACCATTGAAGGCACCCAGTCCGGCGTCGGCGCGGTCGCCGGTGGCGTAGTCGGTGGCGTCGCCGGCAGCAATGTCGGCCAGGGCCGCGGCTCCACCGTCGGTTCGGTGCTCGGAGCCGTACTTGGCGGCGTCGCCGGTCAGGCCATCGAGGAAAAAACCACCAAGAAGGACGGCGTGGAAATCACCATCAAGCTCGACAGCGGCCAGATCATTGCCGTGACCCAGGAAGCGGATGAGCAGTTTCGCGCCGGCGAGCGGGTGAGGGTCTTGTCCGGCAGCGGAGTGACCCGGGTCTCGCATTGAGGCCAGTGGTCAATTGAATTTGCGGCCGCCAATGGCGGTCCGCGTCAGTCCCAGCCTTGCGGCCCCACCGACTGCGGGCAAGGCTGGCGAAACACCCGGCGATCCTCCAGCCTTACCGACGTAAGGCTGCCGCCCCAGAGGCAGCCGGTGTCGAGCGCCAGCAAATTGGGCTCATCGCGGAAGCCCAGACCCGACCAGTGCCCGCAGACGATGCCGTGATCCGCGCTGGCGCGGCCGGGTGCGGCAAACCAGGGCAGGCAGCCGGCCGGCCCTTGGCCCGGTGGCGCCTTGGCGCCGGCCGCGCGAAATTCCATGGCGCCGGCCGGTGTCACGTAGCGCATCCGCGTCATGGCATTGACTATCACTCGCAAACGATCCCAGCCGGCAAGGTCTTCCGTCCACGCCACCGGATCGGAACCCCACATGTTCGACAAAAAATCGCGGAAATCCGCCGCGGTCAGGGCGGCGGACACTTCGTCAGAGAGCGCTTGCGCCTTCGCTACGGTCCAGGTCGGCAACACGCCGGCGTGCACCATCATCCAGCCGTCTTCGACATGCACCAATGGTCGCGCCCGCAACCAGGCCATCAGGTCGTCGCGGTCGGGTGCGGCAAGGATCTCGTCGAGCGTGTCTTCCTTGTTCGCCTTGCCATAGCCCTCTGCCTGCATCACCAGGTGCAGATCGTGGTTGCCGAGCACCACTGTCGCCGCGGCGCCCAGCGATTTGACGAAGCGCAGCACGTCCAGCGACTGGGGGCCGCGATTGACCAGATCGCCGACGAACCAGGCGCGATCGACGGCGGGGTCGAAGCTGATATAGTCGAGCAGACGTTGCAGCGGGTCGTAACAACCCTGCAAATCGCCAAATGCGTAGGTAGCCATAGTCGCCGAGTTTAACGTGAGCCTCGATCCCGCCCCCAAGATACTGATCATTCGCCGCGACAACATTGGCGACCTGGTCTGTACTACGCCATTGATCGGTGCCTTGCGCCAGCGTTTCCCGCACGGCTGGCTGGGAGCGCTGGTCAACAGCTACAACGCGCCGGTGCTGGAAGGCAATCCCGACCTTGACGAAGTCTTCGTGTACACCAAGGCCAAGCATCGAAGTGCCGCCGAGTCGCTGGCGGCAATCCTCTGGCGCCGGCTGATGATGATGCGCCGGCTGCGCGCCATGCAACTCGACGACGTGATAATCGCCACCACTTCGCCGCAACCGCGGGTAATCAGACTCGCACGGTGGCTGAAGCCGAAACGGATTGTCGGTTTCGGCGATGCCGGGGGGCTGGATATTGCGCTGCCGCTCGACCGCCAAAACCGCCACGAAGTCGAGGACGTGTTTCGCGTCGCGTCGCTCTATGGTATCGACGGCCCGCCGCCGGCCTGCCGGGTGATGGCGCCCGCCGGGCCTGCACGGGCCGCCGGACTCACCATCGGCATCCACATCAGCGCCCGCAAACCCTCGCAACGCTGGCCGGCGGATCGTTTTGCCGAAACCATCAAGGTGCTGGCCGCTCAGGATTCGCTGCGCTTCATGCTGCTGTGGTCGCCCGGCGATAGCGAAAATCCGCTGCATCCCGGCGACGACGCCAAGGCCAGGGAGGTACTCGCAAGAGTCGGCGCTGGCACCACGGCAACACCGGCCGTCGAGGCGCGGCCTACGCAAACACTGCCGGAACTGATCGGCGCACTGGCCGAATGCGACGCACTGATCTGCGCCGACGGCGGCGCCATGCATCTGGCTGCGGGCCTTGGCCTGCCCATCGTCTGCCTGTTCGGCAATTCCGGCGCCGCGCGCTGGCGGCCATGGGGCGTGCCATACCGACTGCTGCAAAAACCGTCGCTCAATGTTTCCGATATCGGCGTCAATGAAGTCGTCGGCGCCTTCGCGTCCTTGAACGTCAGTCGTCCAACTCCCTGACGACCCGCTCCCAATCAATCACAATTTCGGGTAGGACGCCGACAGCCAACGTGCCGACCAGTTCGCGCATATCCGGCGCGCCGTAGCTTCCAGCGTTTAGTGTGTATATCGTTACGATGCGATCAACCGGATGCACCAGCCAGTATTCACGCACGCCAACCCTCTGGTAGAGCGCCCGTTTCAGGATCTGGTCATGCCCGGCCGTGCTGGGAGAAAGCACCTCGACCACCCAATCCGGCGCTCCGCGGCAGCCCTTGTCGTCGAGTTTGGCGCGATCGCAGATCACCACGAGATCTGGCTGAACCACGGTATCGACGTCATTGTCGATCTCTTCGGCCTTGGGCAATCGCACATCGAAAGGCGCAATGTAGGGGCGGCACCGCGAGCCCTCGAGGATATTGGCCACCTGGCGCGCCAACTCAAGCAGTATCCCCTGATGCCGCCGCACCGGCGCCGGCCCCATGGCATACGCCACACCATCGATCAACTCATAACGCACGTCGTCCGGCCATGAACAGTAGTCGGCATAGGTGTGGTATTCGATATCGCGTCGTGGCAGGCCCATCGCCTTCTCCTCGAACAAGTGGCGAACCGATTATAGCGGGCCGGTGGCGAACGGCTGGTATTCCGGCACGCGC
>JAIOPW010000447.1 GCA_021413665.1 Rhodocyclales bacterium
GGCGTGGGTCAGGATCATGAACTCGCTGGCGAAGACGCCGAAGGGCGGCATGCCGAGGATGGCCAGGGTGCCGAGCATCAGGCCCCAGCCGATCAGCGGGTTGATCTTGATCAGGCCGCGGATGTTCTCCATCAGTTGCGTACCGGTCTTCTGCGTGGCGTGGCCGACGGCGAAGAAGATGGCGGACTTGGTCAGCGAATGCATGGTCATGTGCAGCAGGCCGGCGAAGCTGGCGACCGGGCCGCCCATGCCGAAGGCGAAGGTGATCAGCCCCATGTGCTCGATCGACGAGTAGGCGAACATGCGCTTGACGTCCTTCTGCCGCGCCAGGAAGAATGCCGCGACCAGCAGCGTGAACAGGCCGAAGCCCATCATCAGGTTGCCGGCGAAGTCGCCATGGATGGCGCCGTCGGCGAGCACCTTGCAGCGCAGGATGGCATACAGCGCGACGTTCAGCAGCAGACCGGAAAGCACCGCCGAAACTGGCGTCGGGCCTTCGGCGTGGGCGTCCGGCAGCCAGTTGTGCAGTGGCGCGAGGCCGACCTTGGTGCCGTAGCCGACCAGCAGGAAGATGAAGGACAGGGCCATGATGGTCGGTTCGAGCTGGCCCTTGACATCGACCAGATGCGTCCACAACAACGCATTGCCGGTCTCGCCCAGCACGCGCTCGGCGGCGAAATAGAGCAGGATGGTGCCGAACAGGGCCTGGGCAATGCCGACACCGCAAAGGATGAAATACTTCCACGCCGCTTCGAGGCTGGCCGGGGTGCGGTAGAGCGAAACCAGCAGCACGGTGGTCAGGGTCGCCGCTTCCATCGCCACCCAGAGGATGCCAAGGTTGTTGGTGGTCAGCGCCGCCAGCATGGTGAACATGAAGAGCTGGTACATGCTCTTGTAGAGGCGCAGGCGCGGCCTGGTCAGGCGGCCGTGCACCTGCTCGTTCCTCATGTAGGGGCCGGAGAAGATGCTGGTGGTGAGGCCGACGAAGGCGGTCAGCGCGACGAAGAACACATTCAGCGAATCGATGAAGAACTGCTCGCCGAAGGCGAAGCGCGGGCCGTTGGCGACGATCTCGGCGGTCAGGCCGGCGGCGGCGAGGAAGGTGCCGAGGCTGGCGATGATGTTGAGGTTGGGCGCCCAGTCGCGTTCGCCCACCACCGTCAGCAGCGCGCCGCTGACGAGGGGGATGGCGAGCATGAGAACGAAGAAATCCATGTCTGTCAGTTGTCCTTGAGCCGTTCCATGTGGCGGATGTCCAGGCTGTCGAACTGGTCGCGAATCTGGAAGAAGAACACGCCGAGGATGATGACGCCGACCAGCACGTCGAGTGCGATGCCCAGCTCGACCACCATGGGCATGCCGTAGGTGGCGCTGGTCGCGGCGAGGAAGAGGCCGTTTTCCATCGAGAGGAAGCCGACCACCTGGGTGATGGCCTTCTGCCGCGTGATCATCATCAGGAAGGCGAGCATCACCACGGCCAGCGCGATGCCGAGCGTGCCGCGCGTTATGGTGTGGGACAGCTCGGAGATCGGCAGCGCCACGTTGAAGGCGATCATGACGAGGACGATGCCGACCAGCATGGTGGTCGGGATGTTGATCAGCGCCTCAGCGCGAACAGGTTGACCAGCGCCGGCATGCGCCGCTGCGCCAGCATGGCGAAGGCCAGCAGCAGGATCACCGCCGCGAAAAGGTTGATCAACTGGGCGGAGAAGGGAATGGCTGCGCTCATACCTTCACCTCTAGCAGCAGGCGGACAAGCAGGCCGAGCACCGCGAGCATGAAGGCGGTGCCGAGGAATTCCGGCGCGCGGAAGATGCGCAGATTGGAATTGACGGTTTCGTTGCCGGAGAGGAAGACGCCGCCGTTGGCGAGCTTCAGCAAGAGCATCGGGATCGCCGCAAGCAGGGCCGGGAAGCT
>JAIOPW010000358.1 GCA_021413665.1 Rhodocyclales bacterium
TAGGCGTTATCCACCGTCTCCGCGACGTTGCTCAGGGCCTGAATGATCGGCACCCCGCTGCGCGAGGCCAGGGCGAAACTGGCGGCAAAGCGGGCCAGCGTGGCCTTGCGGATGATTTTTCCGGCGATCGGAATCTTCAGCTTGAAGCGATCCCAGATGTAGCGCCCCGCGGATGTCCTGCGCCAGGTGTTGAATCCGAAAATGGCGGCAACCACAGCGAGCAGCAGCACATGCCACCAGCCCACCATGAAGTCCGAAAAGCCGATCAACAGGCGCGTCATCAGCGGCAATTCGGCGCCGTAGCCCTTGAACACGTTGGCGAACGCAGGAATCACAAAGATGTTGACAATGACCATGGCGACGGCCATCGCGGCGACCACGAACGAGGGATAGCGCAAGGCCGACTTCACCTGCTCTTGCATGAACTGCTCGAAGGCCAGGTGATCGAACATGCGGATGAAGACTTCTTCGAGTCGGCCGGTCATTTCGCCGACGCGCACCATGGACAGATAAAAAGGCGAGAACACCCCGGGATGACGCGCCAGCGAAATCGACAGCTCGCGGCCGGAGTCGAGGCTCTCGCGCACGTCCTGCAGGACGTCCCGCATTGCCGGATTGGTGCTCGACTCCTGCAAACCCGCCAGCGCGCGCATGATGGGCACGCCGGCACGCAACAGGGTATGAATCTGCCGGGAAAACAGCAGCACGTCCATGTGCTCGACTTTTTGCTTGAACAGGTTGATGTGGCTACCGGCGCCGGTTTCGGCCTTGTCCGCGGAGGCCGTGGACGGCTTGATTTCCAGCGGTGTCACACCGGTGCCAAAAAGCAGGTCGGCGACCGCCCCGGCGGTCGCGCCTTCCATGGTTCCCCGCACGATCTCTCCGGCACCGTTGCGACCGCGATAGGTGAACCTGGCCATGCTATTCGTCGAGCTGCGTGCTGATGCGCATTGCTTCCTCGATCGTCGTACGGCCTTCGCTTACCAGGCGCACGGCGTCCCGTCGCAACGTGTTGCCGCCCATCTGTTCGCGACCGATCTGCATGAATTCGTTGGGATCGCCCCGATTCACGGCCTCGACCAGCGCGTTGTTCATGTCGAGAAACTCATACACGGCCTGCCGCCCCTGATAGCCGGTGTTGGCGCAGTGGCTGCAACCCTGGCCCTTCTTGTAG
>JAIOPW010000359.1 GCA_021413665.1 Rhodocyclales bacterium
CATCGTCTGCAACGAATACTGCGGCATCGGCCACCACACGATGCTTGGCCGTATTTACGTGAAATAAGGGGATACACAGATGGCAACTACTTACCGTACCTGTCCGCGCACCGGGCTGCAGTTCGACCTCGATGCCGACAAACTGATGCGCTGGAATGCCGTCGCCGGCGTTCTTTGGCTGCTGGTGGGCGGCATCACCGCCCTTCTGGTGATCCTGACCCGCTGGCCGGCGATCAAGCTGCTGCCGGCAGATCAGTTCTACCTGATCCTGACCGCACACGGCATCGACATGCTGATCCTGTGGATCATCTTCTTCGAAATGGCGGTGCTCTACTTCGCCTCATCGACCCTGCTGCGCTGTCGGATCGCCACACCCAAGATTGCCTGGGTGCAGTTCTGGCTGATGGTCGTCGGCGGCATCATGACCAACGTCGCCATCTTCCAGGGCGAGTCGAGCGTGATGTTCACCTCCTACGTGCCGATGCAGGCTGCGCCGCACTTCTACCTCGGCATCATCCTGTTCGCCGTGGGCGCACTGATCGGCTGCGGCGTGTTCTTCGGCACGCTGGTGGTCGCCAAGCGCGAAAAAACCTATGTCGGCTCGATTCCGCTGGTGACGTTCGGCGCCCTGACGGCCGCGATCATCGCGGTCTTCACCATCGCTTCCGGTGCCGCGATCCTGATCCCGACCTTCCTCTGGTCGATCGGCCTGATCAAGGAAATCGACGCCGAGCTGTACCGCATGGTGTGGTGGGCGCTGGGTCATTCCTCGCAGCAAATCAACGTCGCCGCCCACGTCTCGATCTGGTATCTGGTCGCTGCCGTGGCCTTCGGTGCCAAGCCGCTGTCGGAAAAAGTGTCGCGCTTCGCCTTCCTGCTCTACATCCTCTTCCTGCAACTGGCCAGCGCGCACCATCTGCTGTCCGACCCGGGTATGAGCGCCGAGTGGAAGGTGCTGAACACCTCCTACTTCATGTACTTCGCGGTACTGGCCTCGATGATCCACGGCTTTACGGTTCCGGGTGCGATCGAAGCGGCACAGCGCAAGAAGGGCTTCAACAACGGCCTGTTCGAGTGGCTGCGCAAGGCCCCCTGGGGCAACCCGGTGTTCTCGGGCATGTTCATTTCCCTGGTCGGCTTCGGCTTCATCGGCGGCATTTC
>JAIOPW010000360.1 GCA_021413665.1 Rhodocyclales bacterium
CTCGTACATCCTGGCGCGCTCGCGCATTGGCTCCTGCTCGCGCAACACGGCGTCAATCACGGGCTGCTTGCATTCGATGCAGCCGATGCCGGCGGAGCGGCAACCACCCTGCACCCAGGCTTTGACGTCGTCGCCGGAATATATCTGGTGGAACTGCCACACCGGGCACTTTTCGGGATCGCCAGCATCGGTGCGTCGCACGCGCGCCGGGTCGGTCTGCATGGTGCGTATCTTGCGCGTGATGGACTCGGCGTCTTCGCGCATCGTGATCGTGTTGCCGTAGGACTTGGACATCTTCTGCCCGTCCAGCCCGGGCATGCGTGAGGCATGGGTCAGCAGCGCATCGGGTTCGACCAGGATCATCTTGCGGGTACCTTCGAGCCAGCCGAACAGCCTCTCGCGATCACCAAGGGAGAGGCTTTGTGCCTCGTTCAACAACTCGTGCGCCTGCTCCAGTGCTTCGCCCTCACCCTTTTCCTGATAGCGCGTGCGCAACTCGTCGTAAAACTTGGCGCGCTTGCTGCCGAGCTTCTTCACCGCTTCGCGGGCCTTTTCCTCGAAGTCCGGCTCGCGGCCGTAGAGGTGGTTGAAACGGCGCGCGATCTCGCGCGTGAATTCGACGTGGGGCACCTGGTCGTCACCGACCGGAACCCGGTTGGCGCGATAAATTAGGATGTCCGCCGCCTGCAGCAGCGGATAGCCGAGGAAGCCGTAGGTCGTGAGGTCCTTGTGCGACAGCTTTTCCTGCTGGTCCTTGTAGGTCGGCACGCGTTCGAGCCAGCCCAGTGGCGTCATCATCGACAGCAGCAGGTGCAGTTCGGCATGCTCGGGCACCTTGGACTGGATGAAGATGGTCGCCTGCGAAGGGTCAACCCCCGCCGCCAGCCAGTCGATGACCATGTCCGTGGCGTTGCTGGTGATCGTGCCAGGCTCGTCGTAGGCCGTGGTCAGCGCATGCCAGTCGGCGACGAAGAACAGGCAGGGATACTCGTGCTGCAGCTTGATCCAGTTGGCGAGCACGCCGTGGTAGTGGCCGAGGTGGAGGCGCCCGGTCGGGCGCATGCCGGAAAGAACTTTTTCTGCGTACATTTCAGAAACCAAAAAGGGTGCGGATCAGGGTGTTGAATGCCCAAAGGAAAGGTCGCAGGATGGTATCCAGCAACCCGAGAAACAGCAAGGCCAGCAAAATGGGAAAGCCCCAGCGTTCCACTTGCGCGAACTTCCACGCGGCGCGGTGCGGCAACAGGCTCACCACAATTCGCCCGCCGTCGAGCGGCGGCAGGGGCAGCAGGTTCAAGACCATCAAGACGCCATTGATGCTGATGCCGACTCGCGCCATTTCCTTCAACGCGTCCGAATAGTCATGCTCAGGGCTGCCAATCGCAAACTTCAGTATCAGGGCCCAGGCCAGCGCCATGGCCAGGTTCGCGCCCGGCCCCGCCGCCGCCACCCAAAGCATGTCCTGCTTTGGACGTCGCAGCTTGCCGAAATCCACCGGCACCGGCTTGGCCCAGCCAAACAACAAGCCGCCTGCGGATACCAGCAGGATCAACGCCGGCACCAGGAGGGTTCCCACCATATCGACATGCCGCAGTGGATTGAGGCTGATGCGCCCCATCTGCCATGCCGTCGGATCGCCGAAGTGCCTTGCGGCGTAGCCGTGCGCCGCCTCATGCAGCGTGATGGCAAAGATTACCGGCAAGGCGGAAATCGCCAGCGTCTGAATAGCATTCATGGGAAGGAGCGATTGTAACAGACAGGGCTATCCCAGCCCGAAAGGCTCCAGCGGCCCGTGCCCGGCGCGAACCAGTTCCGGCTGGGCGCCGGTCAGGTTGATTACCGTCGTCATTTCCATCCCGCAATGCCCGGCATCGATCACCAGGTCGAGTTGCTTTTCCAGCCGTTCGCGTATCTCGTCCGGATCGGCAAGCGGCACCTCGTGGCCGGGCAGTATCAGCGTCGACGTCAGCAGCGGCTCGTCAAGTTCTTCCAGCAGCGCCAGCGCCAACGGGTGATTTGGCACACGCAGGCCAATGGTCTTGCGCTTGGGATGCAGCAAGCGTCGCGGCAGTTCCCGGGTGCCTTCGAGGATGAAGGTATAGCTGCCTGGAGTCGTGGCTTTCAGCAGTCGATACTGGGTGTTGTCTACCCGGGCGTAGGTGGCGATCTCGGACAGGTCGCGGCACATCAGCGTGAAGTGATGGCGCTCATCGACGCCGCGTATGTTGCGAATGCGATCCAGCAGCGGCGCGTAGCCCGCCACTCCCGCCAGCGAGTAAGCGGCGTCGGTGGGCAGGGCGATGAGGCCGCCGCTTCTCGCAATCTCCGCCGCCTGCTTGATCAGGCGCGGCTGAGGGTGTTCAGGATGGATGTGGAATAGCTGTGCCATGCTTGGTTCCGGGAAGCGAAGCCCGCCTTAGCTCAATTGAGACCAGACCGGCGTCAGGTCCTCCGGGAGGTCGGGCATCTTGCCCAGATCGATCCAGCTTTCGCCTGGTCCGTGGAAGTCGGAGCCGCGCGACGCAAGAAAGCCGAACTCGCGGGCGATACGCGAATACTCGCGCACCTCGTCGTCCTTTGCCGAGCCGGACAGGATTTCAATCCCGCGCCCGCCCAGGTCCTTGAATGCGATAAACAGCGCGCGCAGTTCTGCCTTCGACAAGCGGTAGCGGCCCGGATGGGCGATCACCGCAATGCCGCCGGCGCCATGTATCCAGCGCAACGCATCTTCCAGCGTGGCCCAGGCGTGCTCGACGTAACCGGGTTTGCCCTTGGCCAGCCAGTAATCGAACACCGACTTCACATCCTTGACGTGCCCCTGCTCGACAATATAACGGGCGAAATGCGATCGACTGACCAGTGCCGGATTGCCGGCATGGCGCAGCGCCCCTTCGTAGGCACCATGGATACCCACCTTGTCCAGCTCTGCGGCCATGTGCCCCGCCCGCGAGTCGCGCCCGCTTCTGACCTGGCGCAGCCCCTCGATCAGATCCGTGTTGCGGGGATCGATGCCGAGCGCGACGATATGCACGGTCTGATCGTCGCCCCAGGAAATCGAGACCTCGACCCCGTCGACAAAGCGCAGACCAATTTCATCCGCCGTCGCGCGCGCCTCCGTCAGCCCACCGAGTTCGTCATGATCGGTCAGCGCCAGCAGTTCGACACCATTTTCCCGGGCGCGGCGCACCAGATCCGAAGGCGCGAGTAGTCCATCGGACACCGTCGAATGGCAGTGCAGGTCTGCATTGAGTGGCTTCATGTGGCAAAAAACTCCTCGATCAGGCGGGCCACCTGTTGCGGCTGGTCATGGTGCAGGTTATGGCCACACTCCTCCAGCATCACCTCGCGTACATCGTTGAAACAGGCGACCCGTTTGCGGTAATCGGCGGAATCGACGGCGAACAACTGCTTGAAAACGAAGGAATCCGCGGCGGTCACCCAGAGCACCGGCGCCGTCACCTGACGCCACATCGCCATGGCTTCCTCGACCCGATAAATGATCGGGTTCACCCAGCGATGGAAGGGGTCGGCAGCAAGGTGAATGCCGCCAGCACCATCGTCCTCGCCCATGTGGCCGGCAAGAAATTGCGCTTTCTCGTCCGACAGCCGCGGATTCTCCTTCTGCAGCCGCACGGCAAATGCCGCACGATCAGGATAGGAGCGGAATGTCGGCGTATCACGCAGTTGATCCAGCCAGTTCGCATACCGTCCCGGCGCTTCCTCGGGCATGTAGCGGCGCAGACCCAGTCCTTCGAGATTTACCAGCTTTGTCACGCGTGACGGACGGATACCCGAATAAAGACAGGCGGCGTTGCCACCAAGGCTGTGGCCGACAAGGCGCACCGGACCCTCCGGCGAGTAGCGTTGCAGCAAGGCATCCAGGTCGGCGATGTAATCGGGAAACCAATAGACGTCATTGTTCCATTCCGACAGGCCGAAGCCGCGCCAGTCGGGTGCCACTACCCGCCAGTCGCCGGCGAGCGCATCGACGACAAACTGCCAGGAGGCGGACACGTCGCACCAGCCGTGCAGGAGCACCAGCAGAGGGGCCGCTTCATCCCCCCAGATGCGCACATGCAGCCGGCGGCCGCGCACGGTGACGAATTCCGAATGTGAGGCTTTCATGGCCGCATTTTATCAGCGCGACTGATCCGCACCGCAAACCACCGCAGGCAACCCCTTCCCGACGCGGGCAGGACCACCCCGAATATTTCGCGCCGCGTGAAGCCGACGGCTAGTCAGGAATGACTGCCGTCGCCTCGATCTCGACCCGGGCCGCATCCTCGATCAAGCCCGCAACTTGCACCGCCGTCATCGCCGGGAAATTGCGCCCTATCACTTCGCGATAGGCGCGACCGAGTTCCGGGTAGGCGGCGACGTATTCCCGCTTGTCCACAACGTACCAGGTCATGCGGATGATGTGTTCGGGCTTGCCGCCGGCTTCAGCCAGAACGGCGACAATGTTCGCCAGGGCCTGCCTGGCCTGTCCGGCGAAGTCACTGGTGTGGAAACGACACTGGCCGTCCCAGCCTACCTGTCCGCCAATGACCACGGTACGGCCACGGGCTTCAATTCCGTTGGAATAGCCCCGGGGTGGCGCCCATCCGGCGGGTTGCAGGATCTTGTGGCCCGGTTGGGGCAGAACTTCCTGCTCGCTCATCTTCAATGGATTCTCCTCGGGTTGGTTCAACTATTTGCACTCGCCGCCGCATCCTTCAACAACTCTCGGGCGATGATCAGTTTCTGCACTTCGGTGGCGCCTTCGTAGATGCGCAAGGCGCGGATGTCGCGGTACAGGCGCTCAACCGGCGCCTCGCTGACGACACCCAGTCCGCCGAATATCTGCACGGCAGCATCGATCACCTGCTGGGCCGACTCGGTCGCCACCATCTTCGCCATCGCCGCTTCCTTCGTTACCGACTTGCCCTGGTCGCGCAGCCACGCAGCGCGGTAAACCAGCAAGGCCGAGGCGTCGATGGCCGCGGCCATGTCGGCCAGCTTGGCCTGGGTAAGCTGGAAATCGGCCAGCGTCTGGTTGAACATCTTCCGCGTCGTGGCGTGCCGCACGGCTTCATCCAGGGCGCGGCGGGCAAAACCCAGCGCGGCGGCAGCCACCGAGGTGCGGAAGACGTCGAGGGTGCGCATTGCCGCCTTGAAGCCCTGGCCGGCGTCCCCGATGCGCTGCGTGACGGGGATCCGGCAGTTGCGGAAACGCAGGCGCGCCAGTGGATGCGGCGCAATGACCTCGATCCGTTCGGCAATCTCCAGCCCCGGCGTATCGGCATCGACGATGAAGGCAGTGATGCCGCGCGCACCCGGAGCTTCGCCGGTACGGGCGAAAACCACGTAGAAATCGGCGATGCCGCCGTTGGAAATCCAGGTCTTTTCGCCATCCAGTACATAGTCGTCGCCATCCCGATGGGCGGCGCAGCTCATCGCGCCGACATCCGACCCGGCCTCCGGCTCAGACAGGGCGAAGGCGGCAATCGCGGAGCCCGCGGCAACGCGTGGCAAATAATTGCGTTTCTGCGCCTCGGTGCCCTGCAACGTGATGGCACCACTGCCCAGGCCCTGCATGGCGAAGGCGAAGTCGGCCAGGCCCGAGTGGCGTGCCAGCGTCTCGCGGATCAGGCAGATCGCGCGCGTATCGATAGTGTCGGCGCTACCGCCCCATTCCTTGCCGCCGACGGCATAGCGGATCCAGTTCGCCGCACCCAGCTTGCGCACCAGGGCAACACAGGCGTCATCGGTTTCCTGCCCACGCGCATGCGCCGCGTCATGGATATTTTCCCGCGCCCAGCGCTCCAGTTCGAGCGCGAGGGCGCGATGGTGAGGCTCAAGGAAGGGCCAGTCGAGATAGGAAGTGTCTGCCACGCTCAGTTTCCCTCAAACACCGGCTTCTGCTTGGCGACAAAGGCGTGGTAGGCGCGATGAAAGTCGTTGGTCGCCATACAGATGGCTTGGGCCTGGGCCTCGGCCTCGATGGCTTGATCGACGTCCATGTTCCATTCCTGCTGCAGCATCTTCTTGGTCATGCCGTGGGCGAAGGTCGGCCCGTCCGCCAAGTCCTGCGCCAGCGTCAGCGCCTCGCCGGCAAGAGCATCCGGCTCGCACAGTCGATTGAAAAAGCCCCAGCGCTCACCCTCCTCGCCGCCCAAGGCGCGGCCGGTCATCAGCAGCTCGGTGGCGCGGCCCTGGCCGATCATGCGCGGCAGCATGGCGCAGGCGCCCATGTCGCAGCCGGCCAGGCCGACGCGGGAAAAGAGGAAGGCCGTCTTCGACCGGGCGGTTCCCAGGCGCATATCGGAACCCAGCGCCAGCAAGGCGCCGGCCCCGGCGCAGATGCCGTCGATGGCCGCAATCACGGGTTGCGGGCAGGCACGCATGGCCTTGATCACGTCGCCCGTCATGCGCGTGAAGGTCAGCAAGCCGGGCATGTCCAGCTTCGTCAGTGGCCCGATGATGTCGTGCACATCGCCGCCGGAACAGAAGTTGCCGCCTTCGCCGGTCAGCACGATGGCATGGACGTCTTCTGCGTAGGCCAGGTTGCGGAACAGGTCGCGCAGTTCGGCGTAGGAGTCGAAGGTCAGCGGGTTCTTGCGTTCGGGACGGTTGAGGCTGACCACTGCCACCGTGCCTTCCATGCGGTAGCTGAAGTGGCGCGCCTGGTAGGTTCGCAGCGTAATCCGGTTGCCAGGAAGTTCGTGGGGGTTGCCGGCAAGATGCTTCATTGGCCGCTCCTCTGTCTCATTTTGCAGTTGATCAGGCGTTGAGCGCGAGCTGCGCGGCCCGCTCCAGGTTGCGTTCGAGCTGGGTCTTGCCGCCCTGGTACTGCTTCGGCCACGGCATCTCCTTGTACCCCTGCTCCGCCGCCGCGTGCAGCGTCCAGGCCGGATCGGCCAGATGCGGGCGGGCCAGCGCGCAAAGATCGGCGCGCCCCGAAGCGATGATGGTGTTGACGTGGTCGGCTTCGAAGATGTTGCCGACGGCAATCGTCGGCACGTCCAGCTCGTTGCGAATCTGATCGGAGAATGGCACCTGGAACATGCGGCCATAGACCGGCGCCTCCGCCTTGCTGACCTGGCCCGACGAGACGTGGATGATGTCGGCGCCGGCGCCCCGGAACAGCCGGGCGACATCCACCGAGTCATCCGGCGTGATGCCGCCGGCCACCCAGTCGTGCGCCGAGATGCGTACCGACATGGGTTTGTCCGCGGGCCAGGCCTCGCGCATGGCCCGAAACACTTCCAGCGGATAACGGCAGCGATTTTCCAGGCTGCCCCCATACTCGTCCCGGCGTTGGTTGGTCAGCGGCGAAATGAAGGACGACATCAGATAGCCGTGGGCGGCGTGGAATTCGACCATATCAAAGTCGGCGCTGGCGGCACGGCGCGTGGCGGCGACAAAATCCGCCTTGACGCGATCCATGTCGGCGCGGTCCATCTCCTTCGGCGCCTGCGAGGTGCCGGGAATGTAGGGTAGCGGCGACGGCCCCATCAAGGACCAGCCACCGGATTGCAGCGGCATGTCGATCGCGTCCCATGCCAGGCGCGTGGAACCCTTGCGCCCGGCATGGCCGATCTGCAGCGAGACCTTGCTGTTGCCGTTGGCGTGAACGAAATCGACGATGCGCTTCCATGCCGCCTGCTGCGCGTCGCTCCAGATGCCGGCACAACCCGGGGTGATGCGCCCGTCTGCCGAGACGCAGGTCATCTCGGTCACGATCAGCGCCGCACCACCCAGGCCGCGGCTACCGTAGTGAACCAGATGGAAGTCCGTCGGCATGCCGTCTTCGGCGGAATAGGTACACATCGGCGATACCACGACGCGGTTGGCCAGGGTCATGCCGCGTAACGAGTAGGGGGTGAACATCGGCGGGATCGGCGCCGCACCGGGAGGCGACGGCTGGCCGCATTTCACCGCGAACCAGCGGTCGAAGTCGTCGGTATAGCCCTGGTCGCGCAGCTTCTGGTTGGCGTGGCCGACACGCTGGCTGCCTGTCAGCACAGCGAAAGCGAATTGCTCCGGTTCCATGCCGACATAGCGCTCGACATCCTCGAACCAGGTCATGCGGTTGCGCGCCGCGCTCTGCAACTTGAGCGCCTCGATTTCGCGCTCGGACTGGTAGCGCGCCAACCGGGTCGGCACATCGCCTTCCGTGCCGCTCATCACCTTGACCAGTTCCCTTGCGTCCTCCATGGCCAGCTTGGTGCCCGAGCCGATGGTGAAGTGCGCCGTATGCGCCGCATCGCCGAGCAGTACGATGTTGCCCTTGAACCAGCGTTCGCACAGCACGCGGTTGAACTTCAGCCACATAGCCGAGCCGCGCAGGTGGGTGGCGTTGGAAATCAGGCGATTGCCGTCCAGCATGTCGGCGAACAGCTTCTCGCAGAAGGCGATCGACTCTTCCGGCTCCATCTTGTCGATGCCGGCCTTGAGCCAGGTTTCCTCGGGGGTTTCGACGATGAAAGTGGCCCATTCCTCGCTGAACTGATAGGCGTGTAGGTTGAACCAGCCCCAGGGCGTCTCCTTGAAGGCGAAGGTGAAGGCGTTCAACTTCTTCTTGGTCCCGAGCCAGATGAAGCGGCACTTGCGCACATCGATGCGCGGATTGAAGTGGCTTTCGTGTTTCCTTCGCGTCGTCGAGTTGACCCCGTCGGACCCGATCACCAGGTCGTACTCTTTCGAATAGTCGTCGGGATCCTTGAATTCCGTGGCGAACTGCAGCTTGACACCCAGTTCCAGCGCACGTGCCTGGAAGATCTGTAGCAGCTTCAGGCGCCCGATGCCACAGAAGCCGTGGCCACCGGAAACGATACGCCGGTCCTTGAAGAAGACATCGACGTCGTCCCAGTGATGGAAGTTGCGCTCGATTTCAGCGACGACTTGCGGGTCGTCCTGGCGAAATCCATCCATGGTCTTGTCGGAGAACACGATGCCCCAGCCAAAGGTGCTGTCCGGCTGGTTGCGTTCGATCACGGTAATGTCGCTTGCCGGATTGGCCTTCTTCATCAGGATCGAGAAGTACAGGCCGGCGGGGCCACCCCCGAGACATACGATGCGCATTTGATTTCCTTTGCCGTTCAATATAGGGCGTGTTTTTATATTTTACATCTAAACTATTACCCCCTGTCAAGCGTTGATTTCGAGCCAGTTCCAGCCCTCCAAAAACACTCCCGCGAAGTCCCCGCCGACACGTCGGGCAACCCGCGCCGCAGAGCGGTCATTATCATCGAATACAATGTCGTCCCAATGAACAGCATCACTCACCCGCGGCCAGATCACCCCGCCGGATCGCCGGCCAACACCTGAAATGAAGACCCTGTTTGTCACCGGCGGCGCCGGCTTCATCGGTTCGGCGTTGATTCGCCTGCTGATCGCGGAAAGCGACTGGCGCATCGTCAACATCGACAAGCTGACCTATGCCGGCAACCTCGAATCCCTGGCGGAGTTCACGGACCATCCGCGGCATGTCTTCAGCCGCACCGATCTCTGCGACCGCGCCGCGCTGGACGCCCTGTTCGTGGAGCACCGTCCGGCCGGCGTGATCCACCTGGCCGCCGAATCGCACGTCGATCGCTCGATCCACGGTCCCGGCGACTTCATCGAAACCAACATCACCGGCACCTATACCCTGCTCGAAGCCGCCCGCGCCTGCTGGTCGGAACTCGATGCCGAAGCGAAAGCCGCGTTCCGCTTCCATCACGTCTCGACCGACGAGGTATTCGGTTCGCTCGGCGACGACGGGCTTTTTGTCGAGACCAGTGCCTATCGGCCGAATTCGCCCTACGCCGCCTCCAAGGCCGCCTCCGACCACCTGGTGCGCGCCTGGCATCACACCTACGGCCTGCCGGCCGTGATCACCAACTGCTCGAACAACTACGGCCCCTGTCAGTTCCCCGAGAAGCTGATACCGCTCATGATCCACAACGCCGTGTCCGACAAGCCGCTGCCGATTTACGGCAAGGGCGACAATGTGCGCGACTGGCTGTACGTCGATGACCATGCGCGCGCGCTGCGCCTCGTCTTCGAG
>JAIOPW010000417.1 GCA_021413665.1 Rhodocyclales bacterium
CATGACCCGTGCCGATTGGGAAGGCGTCTGCGACGGCATGAGAATGGCCAACGGACTGTTCTGGCCGATCCCCGTCACTTTGTCGACCGACGACGAGTCGATCAAGGCCGGCAGCGACATCGCCCTGGCCGACGGCGAGACCGGCGAAATCCTCGCCACCATGAAGGTGAACGAGAAGTACAGCATCGACAAGGCCCACGAGTGCATGGAGGTCTACAAGACCACCGACATGGAACACCCGGGCGTCAAGATGGTCATGGCCCAAGGCAAGTACAACCTGGCCGGCGCCGTCAAGGTGCTGTCCACCGGCGGCTTCAAGGAGAAGTACGGCGAGCAGTTCATGACGCCGGCCGAGACCCGTGCCATGTTCGAGAAAATGGGCTGGAAGCGCATCGCCGCCTTCCAGACCCGCAACCCGATGCACCGTTCGCACGAGTACCTGGCAAAAATCGCCATCGAGACCATGGACGGCGTGCTGGTTCATTCCTTGCTCGGGGCCTTGAAGCCGGGTGACATTCCTGCCGAGGTGCGCTCCGAAGCTATCAGCGTCCTGGTCGAGAACTACTTTGCCCCCAACACCGTGATCCAGGCCGGCTACCCGCTGGACATGCGCTACGCCGGTCCGCGCGAAGCCCTGCTGCATGCGCTGTTCCGCCAGAACTACGGCTGCTCGCACCTGATCGTCGGCCGCGATCACGCCGGCGTGGGTGACTACTACGGCCCCTTCGACGCGCAGAAGATTTTCGACCAGATCCCGAAGGGCTCGCTGGAAACGGTCAACATGAACATCGACTGGACCTTCTGGTGCAACAAGTGCGGCGGCATGTGCTCGCAGCGCACCTGCCCGCACACCAAGGACGACCGCATCCTGCTGTCCGGCACCAAGGTGCGCTCGATGCTTTCCGAAGGCAAGGATTTGCCGGTCGAATTCAGCCGGCCCGAAGTGGCGAAGGTTCTGCAGAGGTACTATGCGGGCCTCTCCGAGGAAGAAAACGTGAAGGTCGAGTTGAAAGGGCATTCCGCAAAGTAGCGGCGTGCCGGAATGGTCGAATGATGTCCGCCGCCGGGTTCTGGGTGCGGCGGGAGTCTCGGTGAAGTTAATTTTTTGAAGTCAATCGCAACCAAGGAGTAAGAAAGCTATGCCAACCTTTGTTCGTACCGAAAAGTGCGATGGCTGCAAGGGGCAGGACAAGACCGCTTGCATGTACATTTGCCCGCACAACCTGATGAAGCTGGACAAGGACGGTTCGGAAACCGGCCATGCCATGAAGGCGTTCAACCAGGAACCGGAGCAGTGCTGGGAGTGCTACTCCTGCGTCAAGATTTGCCCGCAGGGCGCCATCGAATGCCGTCACTACGCCGACATCGTGCCACTGGGCGGCTCCGTTCAGCCACTGCGTGGTTCCGATTCGATCATGTGGACCATCAAGTTCCGCAACGGCACCCTGAAGCGTTTCAAGTTCCCGATCCGCACCACGGCGGAAGGCTCGATCGATTGCTACGGCGGCAAGCCGATGCCGAAGATGTCCGAACTCACCATCGACGGCGTCTACACCAAGGCCGTCATGGGTGGCTTCCGCGCCGGCAACCCCGCCGAACTGATCCGCAAATAATTGACCAATCGAGGAACACAAAATGGCTGGAACATTTGAAGCACCGGAAGTCGTCCACGAAGAACTGGACATTCTGCTGATCGGCGGCGGCATGGCCTGCTGCGGCACGGCATATGAAATGATGCGCTGGGCCGAAGCCCTCAAGGCCGAGACCGGCAAGGAACTCAAGATCAAGCTGGT
>JAIOPW010000418.1 GCA_021413665.1 Rhodocyclales bacterium
GGTCCAGCCGAGCAGCATCGCCCAGACCAGTTGCGCGTAGAGGAAGGGCGACAGGAAGGACGCAGCGGCATAGCGAAAGGCGCGCGTCAGCATCAAGTGGCCGGTGCCGCCGTAGACGCCGAGCGAGGCGATCAGCGCGGCGTCGAGCCAGTCCGGCGTCGGACCGCCCCAGTAGAGCGGCGCCGCCAGGGTCATCGAAACCGTGCCGACCAGGGCCGTGTAGAACAACATGGTGACGGTGTTCTCGCTCGGTGAAAGCTGTCGCGTCTGGATCTGGTAGATCGCGTAGCAGGCGGCGGCCAGAGACATCCAGAGAATGCCCTGCAGGTTCAGCGCGCCGCCGGGACGAGCGATCAGCAGGGCGCCGCAGAATCCTGCCACGACGGCGATCCAGTGTCGCCCGGTGATCGACTCCTTGAGCAGCCAGTGGGACAGGATCACCACCACCAGCGGGGTGACGAAAAGGAAGGCAGTGCTTTCGGCGAGCGGCATCAGGGAGAAGCCCACCATGGAAAATCCGGTGGTGCCGACCAGCATCAGGGCGCGCACGACCTGGGCGACGGGCCTGCCTGTGGCGATCAACTGCAGACGCATCGAGGGTGCGAGGAAGATCAGCATCATCAGGCAATGGAAGGTATAGCGACCCCAGACCATCATCGGGATCGGATAGGTCTTCGACAGGTGCTTGGACGTGGCGTCGAGTGCGGCAAAGCACAGTGTCGCACCCAGCATCAGCAGCACCGCGAAGCCGACCTTGCGGCGGGCCTCAGTCATCCCTTCCGATCAGCCGGTTGAGCAGGGTGCGTGCAACGGGAATCAGCTCGCCGGCGGCGATGCCGATGGGGCCCGCGCCCGAGGCCACAAGCGCATCGGCCGCGGCGCCATGCAGGTGAACCGCGCCGCATAGCGCTGCGGCGGCCGGCCAGCCCTGCGCCAGCAACGCGCCGGTGATGCCGGAGAGGACGTCGCCACTGCCGCCCGAGGCCAGGCCGGGATTGCCGCTGGTGTTGATGCGCCAGCTTCCATCGGGATGTGCGACCACGGTGCCACAGCCCTTGAGTGCGACGTCGGCCTTGAAGCGATGTGCGAGTTCAAGCGCCGCGGCGACGCGGTCGGCCTGGATTGCGTCGGTACTGGTCGCCAGCAGCCGTGCCGCTTCGGCCGGGTGCGGCGTGACCACCGTGGCGGCGCTGCGGCGTGCAATTTGGCTGGCCAGCACCGGGTGAGCGGCGAGCAGATTGAGCGCGTCGGCGTCGAGCAATAGCGGAAAGTCGGCGCTGGCGACACGGCGAATGATATCCACGGCCGCGTCGGAATCGCCCATGCCGGGCCCGACCACAAGTGCCGTTGCCTGCGCCAGCGCATCCCCGGGCGAGCGCAGCATGAGTTCGGGTTGCACCGGGTCGACCGCGAGCGTTTGCAGCAGTCCGGCGAAAACGCGCCCGGCGCCGAGTTTGAGCCCGGCGCGTGCTGCGAGCAGTGCCGCGCCCGTCATGCCGGACGCACCGCCGATCACGGCCAGCGAGCCGTAGCTGCCCTTGTGGCTGTTGCGCTCACGCGGCTTGAGGCAGGCGCGGAAATCGTCGAGCGCGAGCAGGGCGCCGGGAAAGCCGTGGAGGCTCAGACCGAGGTCATCGACCGTGACTTCGCCGCAGTGATCCGGCCCGTCCAGCGTGTACAGGCCCGGCTTGCCGCCGATGAAGCTGATGGTATGCGTGGCACGCACGGCGGTGCCCATCACGCGGCCGGTATCGCCGTCGATGCCGCTGGGGACATCAAGCGCCAGCACCGGCCCGGCGAAGGCGTTGATGCGTGCGACCAACCCGGCATAAGGCCCGGTGACAGGTCGCGCCAGGCCGATGCCGAACAGGCCGTCGACCACCAGCCCGTAGTCGCCGCCGGGAATTGCTTCACCGGGTGCAACGATGACGACCGCGATCCCCTGCTGCGCCAGCAGGCGCGCCATGACCCGCGCGTCGCCGCCATTGTTGCCGGGGCCGGCGCAGACCAGCACGCGACCGCGTCGCTTGCCGAGCAGGCGGATCGCGAGTTCGGCGGCGGCCTTGCCGGCGCGCTCCATGAGGGGCGGCCGGACAACGGCGTAGCGGGTTTCGAGTTCGCGCAGTTCGGCGGCGCGCAGTAGTGTGACCATGCCGCGATTGTAACCGTCAGGCGATGTCGGGCAGGGGCAACACCTGGTGGCCGCGCGCGGCGAGTAGCTCGCGCAGGTGGCGGGCAACGGCGACGGCCCCGGGGTTGTCGCCATGGACGCAGATGCTGCCGATGGGCGTCGCGATGCGGGTACCGTCCACCGCGATCAGGGCGCCGGCATCGAGCATCGCCAGCACGTGGGCCAGGCAGGCGTCGGCGCCGTGGATCATGGCGTCGGGGCGTGATCGCGGCACCAACTGGCCGTCGGGCAGATAGGCCCGATCGGCGAAGATCTCCTCGACAACCAGCAGCCCTGCGGCACGACCCGCCGCAACGAGTTCCGACGCTGCCGGAGCGAGCAGGATGAGTGTGCGGTCGATGGCCACCACCGCGCGACAGATCGTGTCGGCGACGCTGCGGTCGACGCAGGCGAGGTTGTTCAAGGCGCCATGCGGCTTGACGTGCGTGACGCGGATGTTTTCGAGCGCGGCGACGCCCGCCAGCGCGCCGACCTGGCAGGCGACCTGGCTTTCGAGTTCGGCGGGGGAGAGTGCCATGGCACGGCGACCGAAGCCCTGCAGGTCGGGATAGCTCGGGTGGGCGCCGACCGAGACCCCACGTTCCTTCGCCAGCCGCAGCGTGCGGCGCATCGTCTCGGCGTCGCCGGCATGGCCGCCGCAGGCGACGTTGGCCGAGGCGACGATGTCCAGCATGGCCGCGTCGTCGCCCATCTTCCAGGGGCCGTAGCCTTCGCCGAGGTCGGCGTTCAGGTTAATCCGCATCGATCACTCCGTCGATCAGGTTGGCGCCATACAGCGCGTCGAGGTCCAGTTCGGCGCCTCCCGGCACCATGCCCGCAATGCATTCTGCCAGCCGGCGCGCCGCATCGCGACGGGCCGCGAGCGCTTCGTCGGCGCTGACGGCAACGAAGCGCAGTTTGTGCCCGGGCAGCGCGTGCCCCAGGCGCGGCAGGTCGGCGCCGATCACGGTGGCGATCTTCGGGTAGCCGCCGACCGTCTGGCAATCGGCCAGCAGCACGATGGGGCGGCCGTCGCCGGGAACCTGGATGGCGCCGGGCGTGACGCCGTCCGATACGATGTCGGCACCGCGTGCGTGTTCCAGGCGCGGACCGTCGAGACGCAGGCCCATGCGGTCGGCTTCGCGGCTGACGACGAATTCCGCGCCGATGAACTGCTGCCAGGCCGCGTCGGTAAAGTAATCGCGCTGCGGACCGGGAATCACGCGGATCGGGCCGCGGCCGATATCCGGTGCATGGGGCAAGCGCAGGGAAATCGCCGCTCCGCCAGCGCCGACTTTCAACCGATCGCCGGCCCGCAGCATGTGTCCGTCGATGCCGCCGAGTCCGGCACGGGCGTAAGTGGAACGACTGCCGAGCACCGGCGGCAGATCAAAGCCGCCGCCGACCGCGAGATAGCCGATGCCGCTGCGCAGGCTGCCGACGCAGAGCGTTTCACCCGCGGTCAGCACATGGCTGCACCAGTTGGCCGTCGGGCGCGACTGGCCGGCCGTGTCTTCGATGCGCGCTGAGAAGTCGCCGGCGAGGGCGACGGTCACGGGCGTGCTTGTCCGCAGCTTCGGGCCGAGCAGGCGCATCTCCAGCGCCACGGTCTGCGGCGGGTTGCCGGCCAGCGCATTGGCGATCGCCAGCCATTGCGGATCGAGCGCGCCCGACAGCGGCACGCCTAGGTGCCGGTAGCCGGGTCGGCCCGCATCCTGGAAACTTGCCGGCAACGGGCAATCGACGACTTCGATCATGGCGCCAGCCAATCCTTGCGTCCGCATTCGCTGGCCGCAACCCCGGCGGCGAGGCGCCGGAACTCGTCGTCGCTCACGGCCTTGAAGCGCACACTGTCGCCGGGCGCAAGCAGGGCCGGTCGATCGGCATCGGCGACATCGAACAGGCGCACCGGCGTCCGTCCCAGCAGGTGCCAGCCGCCCGGGCTCTGCCAGGGATAGACCGCGACCTGGGGTCCGGCGATCGCCAGGCTGTTGGCGGGTACAACTGTGCGCGGCGTCGCCCGTCGCGGCAGGTGCAGCCAGGCGGGCAGTTCGCCGAGGTAGGGGAAGCCGGGCAGGAAGCCGATCAGGAAGACGCGCAGCTCCGCAGCACAAATCGCGGCGACGACGTCCGGTTCACTACGGCCGGTGGCCTGCGCGACCTCCGCCAGGTCGGGTCCGAACTCGCCGCCGAATGTCACGGGTATGAGCCACCGTGTCGCCGGCGCCGACTTTTGAACAGGAGCCTGCGCGGCTTCCAGCAGGCGCGCGGCAAGGATTTTCCTGTCGAGCCGCAGCGGATCGAAATGCACCGTCAGCGAACAATAGGCGGGCACCACGTCGACGATGCCCTCCAGCTTCAGTGCGGCCAGTGCATCCCGTGCCGCCATCACCCGCGCATTCAGCGCCGGGTCGATCCGCTCTCCGAATTCCAGCGTCAGCGCGCCGTCACCGAGATCGAGCAGGCGCGGGTTCATCCCACCATGCGCTGCGGCAGCCAGGTGATGATGCCGGGAAAGGCGTAGAGCAGGCCGACCGCCGCCACCATCAGGAAGAAGGCGGGCATGGCGGTGCGCGCGATCCACGGCAACTGCTTGCCGGTCATGCCCTGGATGACGAACAGGTTGAAGCCGACCGGCGGCGTGATCTGCGCCATTTCGACCACGACCACGAGGAAGACGCCGAACCAGATCAGGTCGATGCCGGCGGCGACGATGGTCGGCTGGATCACGGCAATGGTCAGTACCACCATGGAAATCCCGTCGAGGAAACAGCCGAGGATGATGAAGAAGATCATCAGGCCGAAGAGCAGGCCGAACTGGCCGAGGCCGAGGCTGGCGATCCATTCCGCAAGGTGGCGCGGCAGGCCGAGGTAGCCCATCGCCAGCGTGAGGAAGGCGCTGCCAGCGAGGATCAATGCAATCATGCAGTACAGCCGCGTCGCGCCGAACAGGCTCTCGCGGAAGGTGGTCCAGCTCA
>JAIOPW010000419.1 GCA_021413665.1 Rhodocyclales bacterium
ACACCCATGTCGCCCGCGAGCGCCTGAAGCAATTGCACCACGTCCACCACCCGCGCGGCTGACCCCCGGTCAGCCGGGGCAGGCGTGGCGTTGCAGTGCCTGGACAATCTCGCCGGTCGCCTTGTCCTGAACAAAGACCGCGACACCCAGATCGGCGCGCTTCCAGTCGGCCTCCAGCGCAATCTTCTGCCGCAGGAACAGGCGGCCTGCCGGATCCGGCCGCAGCGGGCCGATCAGGCGCCGCACCACGTAGTCGTGACTAAGCGTCTTGCCGGCGTTTTCCCCGGCGCGCACCTGTGACTCCAGATTGTTCTCATACAAGGCCAGATAGGCTTCGGCCGCCGCGTTCGTCGCTGAAATCTCGCCTTCGACCGCCAGTTGTCCGTCCGCCGGTACGCCCACCAGTTCGAGCGCGATGCGCGGGCCGGGAGCCGCCGGCCCGATGCCGTCGAGCGGACTCGCCGCACTGCGCCAGTCGCGTCCGTTCCTGAGGAACTGCGGCGTATAAACCAGGCGCGAGCGGGCCAGGCCGGCCATCTCCTGCTGCCGCTGCGTATGGCGCGGGCTGGCGAAGCGATCGACCCAGCCCAGGCGGTCCCAGTAATCGACATGGAAGGCCAGCGGCACCAGCCGTCCGGCGTACTCCGCCTGGCCCTTGAACCGGGACAGCCGGCGGTCGGCCGGCGGGCAACTATCGCACCCCTCCGAGGTGTAAAGCTCCAGCAGCACGTTGCGTTGGGCGCCGCTTTG
The DNA here is from genome assembly GCA_021413665.1 of Rhodocyclales bacterium. Taxonomy (GTDB): domain Bacteria; phylum Pseudomonadota; class Gammaproteobacteria; order Burkholderiales; family Rhodocyclaceae; genus Sulfuritalea. The sequence goes on from JAIOPW010000419.1 coordinate 751, forward strand.
CGCCACACAGGCCGGCGCCGCCACTATCTCCGTGGCGGCGACAAGGCAAAGGCAGGCAAGCCAAATGCGAAGGGATGAAAGCAGTGTCATGACGCAGCTCCGGGGAGGAATTCCACCAATTTGGGGCTTGGTCGGTGCAAGGTGCGGATTCCTTACAGCACGATTCCGATGCGCGGGGAGCGGCGTAGAATCCGTTTCATGAGACACGATACCAGTTACCAGAATTCAGCCCCCGAAACCCCCGCGACCAGGTTTCTGCACAAGCATGGCGTCGCCCATTCCAACCACCTCTACGAGTACGAGGAACATGGCGGCACCAGTGTGTCGGCGCGCGAACTCAACGTCGCGGAACACGCCGTGGTCAAGACCCTGGTCATGGAAGACGAGGCGGCCCGCCCGCTGATCGTCCTCATGCACGGCGACCGCAAGGTGTCGACCAAGGAACTGGCGCGCCAGATCGGCGTCAAGAAGATCAGCCCCTGCAAGCCGGAAGACGCGCTGCGCCATACGGGCTACATGGTCGGCGGCTGCTCGCCCTTCGGCACCAAAAAGGTTCTGCCGGTGCATCTGGAAAAGAGCATCCTCGACCTGCCGCTGATCTACATCAACGGCGGCAAGCGCGGCTACCTGGTCGGTGTCCATCCGCACGACATCCTGCGCGTCCTGCAGCCGAAGATCGTGGAGTGCGGGCTGGTCGATTGAGTCAGGAGGGCGTTCGGAATTCAGGCATCTTCAGGCGATAGCGGATCGCCGCCAGCCGCAGGCCGAGGACCAACGCACCGCCGATTGCCGCGCTCACGGCTTCGCCGCCGCCAAGCGAGTGCGCCGCGATCATCGCCAGCGCGCCGCACCACGATGCCGTCGCATACAGCGTCCCAGGCCGCATCACCAGCGGCACTTCGTTCACCAGCACGTCGCGCAGCACGCCGCCGAATACCCCCGTCACCACGCCCAGCAGAGATGCGGCCAGCCAATGCACGCCGGCGTCCGTCGCGATGCGGCAGCCGACCACGGTGAATAACGCCAGGCCCACCGCATCGGGAATCAGGAAAACGCCCACCGGCAGACGCACCCGCCGCGCCAGAAGGAAGGTCAGCGCCACCGCGGCGACGCCGCAAATCAGGTAGGCCACGTCCGCCAGCCAGAATACCGGCCGCCCGAGCAGCACGTCACGCAAACTGCCGCCGCCGAGGCAGGCGGCGAGGCCGACGATGAGGGCGCCGACCAGATCCATGTGCTTGTCCTCGGTTTCCAGCACCGCGCTGGCGGCATTGACCGCCACCGCCGCCATGGCGACGCCGAAAATCAGGTCGGAGACGGCTGCCACCGACGGGCCTCAGGCCTTGTCCGCGCGGCTGCGCTCGATCTGCACGCCGACGCGGCGCACGCCCTTCATGATGCCCATCTTGGCGATGCTGATCCTGACCCAGGGTGCGCCGAACTCGTTGAGCAGCAGGCCGATCACGTATTCGCCGAGCGTCTCCAGCAGGTTGAAGTGGTGCGTCGACAGTTCGGCGCGGATGCGATCGATCACCGCGTCGTAGCGAATGGTCTTGTCGATGTCGTCATCCTGCGCGGCCTCGTCGGGGACGCCGAAGGTCAGGCTGATTTCCAGCGTCTGCGGCGCCGCCTTTTCCCGTTCGAAAATTCCGACGTGCGCTTCGACCCGCATGTCGTCGATGAAAATGAAGTCCATTACGCCTCCGCCGGGCCGCCCCAAGGGGGCGTGAAGTCAAACATATGGAAGCCGCGAAGCGGCTGAACTGCAGTCACCCCTTCCCACGGGGAAGGGGATGGGGGATGGGCCATAGCCAAGCTCCTTTACAATGCGGACCATTCTAGGGAATCCGCAATGAACCTGCTTGTTTCCGCCGCCTTCGGCTATCTGCTCGGCTCCGTGCCATTTGCCGTCATCGTCTCGCGCGCCTTTCGCCTCGCCGATCCGCGCAGCTTCGGCTCGGGCAATCCCGGAGCCACCAACGTGCTGCGCAGCGGCAGCAAGTCGGCCGCGCTGCTGACCCTGCTCGGCGATGCGGCCAAGGGCTGGCTCGCCATGTTCATCGCGGCAAGAGTCGGCGCTGGCGAGACGGCGATTGCGACGGCGGGCGTCGCGGCTTTTCTCGGTCACGTGTTCCCCTTCACGCTGCGCTTTCGCGGCGGCAAGGGCGTAGCGACCGCGCTGGGCGTGTTGCTGGGTTTCTCCGGCGCCGTGGCCGGCATCACGGCCGCCATCTGGCTGACCGTTGTCATCTTCACCCGCTACTCCTCACTGGCGGCGCTGGCCGCCGCCGCCGCGGCGCCTTTCCTCACCTGGCGGTTGCTCGGCAATGCCGAAACCACGCTGGCTGTCGCGCTCATGTGCGCGGTGCTGATCTACCGCCACAAGAGCAACATCCGAAAGCTGCTCGCCGGCAAGGAAGGCCGCGTCGGCGGCAGAAAGCAGGACTAGGCCACGCTCTTTTCAGTATTCTCACCCGCGGCAAAATGCATTCTTTCGAAACAGGACAGGCCCATGGATGATCTGGACTTTTCAGGAAAACCCGGCGTACCGCCGAAGCCCACTGCCGCGCCCCCTGCCAGGGCCGCCGAACCGGCATCCCTGTACAGCCCGAAGCTGGCGCTGGAATTTTTCAGCATTGACGGAACCCCGGAGCAGTTTGCGGCGGGCAAGCGGATCTTCGCCGAGAACGAAAAAGCGGGCGGCTTCTTCGCCAAGGGCGCGCGCATCTACCTGCTGCTCGAAGGCGAAGTCACCCTGACGCTCAAGGACAAGCCGCTGGAGATGGTTTTGCCCGGCGAGATTTTTGGCGAAATGGCGACCATCGCCGACCTGCCGAGGAGCGCGACGGCGATGGCGCGCAAGCATTGCCGGGTGCTGGCGCTGGACGAAAGGCAGTTCCAGCAATCGCTGCAGCAGATGCCTGAGTTCGCGCTGATGCTGATGAGCGTCATGACGCAACGGCTGCGGCGCAGCATCGCGAAGCTGGCGACGGCACGCAAAGAGTCCGTGGTGGCGCCGCCGCAGAAGAGTTCGCTGGACAGGAAGGCGCTGGCGGAATTGCAACACGAACTCGGAGACCCGGCGCCGACGCGTGCGCAAGCCGGCCAGAACGTGCTCACCCAGGGCGCGGTGGGTGCCTGCATGTTCGTCGTGACGGAAGGCCGCATCGCGATATCGATCGACGGCCGCGTCATTGAACATGTGGGACCGGGCGGAATCTTCGGCGAGATGGCGCTGGTCGATCGCGCCGGTCGCGCCGCCACCGCCACGGCGGAAACGGACAGCGCATGGCTGCTGATCGCACGCAACGACTTCCTCGCCATGATCCGCTCGAAACCGGCTTTCGGCATGGCGCTGCTGCGCTCCATGGGCGAACGCGTGCAGCACATCGGCGCCCTGCTGCGCGCCGGCGTTCAGACCACCTGATCGAGCGGCCAGCGCGGCCGCACCACGAAGGCGCCAGTGGCGGGCGCCGGCAGTTCGCCCTGCATCAGCCGCTGGGCGCCTGCGAAGGCGATCATCGCGCCGTTGTCGGTGCACAGGTCCAGCGCCGGATAGAACACGCGGCCGCCTATCTTTGCCATGGCTGCGTCCAGCCGCTGGCGCAAACGCCGGTTGGCGCCGACGCCGCCGGCCACCACCAACGCTGAAAGTCGGTGCCGGCGACACGCCGCGACAGACTTGGCAGCGAGCACTTCGGTCGCCGCTTCCTGGAATTCAGCGGCGAGATCGGCCTTCGCCGCCGCCGTCAGTTCCACGGCGCGAGCCGCCGTCAGCACCGCCGTCTTCAGCCCGGAAAAACTGAAGGACAGATCACCACTGTTGAGCATCGGCCGCGGCAGCTTGTAGCGGCCGGCCGTACCCGTCTCCGCCAGCTTGGCCAGTGCCGGCCCGCCGGGGTAGCCCAGACCGAGCAGCTTGGCCGTCTTGTCGAAGGCCTCGCCCGCCGCGTCGTCGAGCGATTCGCCGAGCAGCTCGTAGTCGCCGACGCGCGTGACGCGCATCAACTGCGTGTGGCCGCCGGAGACCAGCAGCGCGATGAACGGGAAGGCCGGTGCGTCATCGGCCAGCAGCGGCGAGAGCAAATGGCCTTCGAGGTGATGCACCGGCAGCGCCGGCACATCGAGCGCCATGGCCAGCGCCTCGGCAAAACTCGCGCCGACCAGCAAGGCGCCCGCCAGCCCCGGCCCTGCCGTGTAGGCAATCGCGTCGATGTCGTGCCGCGTGCATTCGGCTTCGGCCAGCACGCGCTCCAGCAACGGAATCAGGCGGCGAATGTGGTCGCGCGACGCCAGTTCCGGCACCACGCCGCCGTAGGCCTCGTGCATCGCCACCTGCGTATGCACGGCATGGCCGAGCAGGCCGCGCTCCGTGTCGTAGAGCGCGACGCCGGTTTCGTCGCAGGAGGATTCGATGCCGAGGACTTTCATCGGCGGCATTCTACCGGCTGCGTGTTCGCGCTCCGGCGTGGATCAAGGCAGCGTCGGTTGCGGCGCGACCCGGCGCGGCAACCCTTCAAGTGGCAGAATCCAATGCACGAAAAGCCCGAAACCCGAAAGTCGGCGCCGGTGACACGGTGGCGCCAACCCGCTTTGAAAGAAAAAATGAAGATTCTGCTCCTGTGCCACGACCTTACGACCCGGCTGCGCTTGACCCACGCCTGGAACGCCGCCGGCGCCACTGTGCTGGGCAAGACCAGCGACGCAACGCCCGACTGCATCGTCATCGACCTTGGCCGGCGTGACGCCCTGGCGGAAATCTCCCGGTTGCGCGCGCAGCACCCGGACGTCGACATCATTACCTGCGCCGCGACGTTCGACGGCCCCGCGGTTGAGGCGGCAAAGGCCGCCGGAGCAACGGATTTCGCTGCGCGCAGCTTCGTCGACCAGCGTGTGGCACGCCGCCTCAAACTCACAAGCTGACGCTGGATGCACCTGCTGGTCGACATCTCGTCCCACGGCCTGGGCCATCTGGCGCAGGCCGCGCCGGTGCTGGACGCGCTTCACTCCCTGGCCCCCGGATTGCGCCTGACAGTGCGCAGCGCGATTCCGCGCGAACGCCTGGCGCGGCGCATCGCCGCCGACTTCGCGCATGTCGCCGAGGCGCGCGACGTCGGCTTTGTCATGCACAACGCGGTGGATATCGACCTCGCCGCCAGCGCGCGGCGTTATCGTGAATTCCACGCCGATTGGCCGCAACGGGTCGCGGCCGAGACGGACTGGCTGCGAAGCCACCAAATAGATGCGCTCGTCTCCAATGTCGCCTATCTGCCGCTGGCCGCGGCGGCGGCGGCCGGCATTCCCGCCGCCGGCCTGTGCTCGCTGAACTGGGCGGAACTGTTCGCCCGCTATTTCGGGCAAGAACCCTGGGCGGCGGAAATCCACGCCCAGATTCTGGCGGCCTACAACGCGGCACAGGCCTTCCTGCGCGTCACGCCCGGACTGCCGATGGCCGACCTGCAAAGGCGGGTGGAGATCGCGCCGATTGCCAGTATCGGCCGTCGCGACCGGCTACACGTGAGCAGACTGCTAGGCCTGGATGAGAGTGAGCGCTGGCTGTTGCTGGCCATGGGAGGTATGGAGTTTCGCCTGCCGGTCGAAGACTGGCCGCCGCGCCCGGGCCTGAACTGGCTGGTGCCCGGAGCATGGACGTGCGAACGCCGGGACGTGCGCAGTTTCGAGGTCGCCGGCCTGAACTTCAGCGACCTGTTGGCCAGCGTCGATGCCGTGTTGACCAAGCCGGGCTACGGCACCTTCGTCGAGGCGGCTTGCGGCGGCATTCCCATCCTTTACCTGGAACGCGACGACTGGCCGGAAACGCCCCACTTTGCGCAATGGCTCGCCTTGAACGCCCGCGCCGACGTGCTGACGCGCGGGCAGTTGATGCGCGGCGACTTCATTGAGCGACTCCAGGCTCTTTGGGACGCGCCCGGCCCCATCCCGCCCCCGGCCCGCGGTGCGGATCAGGCGGC
>JAIOPW010000420.1 GCA_021413665.1 Rhodocyclales bacterium
ATTCGATCCGGGCCGGCATAGCTCAGATGGTAGAGCAACCGCCTTGTAAGCGGTAGGTCACCAGTTCGATTCCGGTTGCCGGCACCAGCAATACCAAGGCCTCCAGCGATGGGGGCCTTTTTTCGCCGTACCGCCGGCGCCGACTTTCGGCCCCCGACCGGTTCGCTTCACGTGCGAAGTAGTTCCTTGTCATGAACGGCTGTTGGGGTAGGATTCGCCGATCGCATCAGATTCAGACCCCGATCAATCGACTTGGAGAACGCGTATGCCCACGATCACAAAGGTGGTCCGATCCATCCTGAATGGCGCGGTGCTGATAGCTTTCACCGCATCGCTGGCCGCGCTTGCGGCAGATCCCCCGGCCCCGGTGCCACCACCCCCGCCGGCAGCGAAGCCGGTCCCCAAGCCCAATACGCATACGATCATCGTCGATGGCAAGCCCAAGACCTACTTCAACCTGCCCGGAGCACAGGTTGGCGGCGATTCCAGCGTGGCCTATCAGTTCCGCACCAATATTCTTACCGGCAAACCGGGTTGCCAGCGCTTTGCCACGGAAGCCGACAACGCTTTCATCGACGACAAGATGGATGGCGCGGCGAAGGTGGCGCTGCTCAACAAGATAAGCGCCGATGCCGGCGCCGCCGGCTGCCTGGCACCTTAAGAACCCGGGGAAAAAAGGCCACCAGCGGATGCTGGTGGCCTTTTGAAATGGTGGAGGCGGCGGGAATTGAACCCGCGTCCACAAGTGCGCCACAGACAGTTCTACATACTTAGCCGCGTCATTTGATTTAACCCGCAACACGCCGACGGACAGGCTGGTTGCTGGCGATTCGCTGGATTTTCGAACCGTGCATCGCGACTCCGCACAGCCTTATCTCCTGTATATGATTCCGATGCAGCTTGCGCTGCCTGGTCCAGAAGCAAACCAGTTCGGAAGCCAGCCGCTGTTAAGCGGCTAGAGCGAAACGCTCGTCGTTGGCAGTTAGTGCGTTCCAGATGGATTTACGAGGTACCTGGATCCTCGGTATGCCCTGCATGCTTTGTCACCCATGTCGAAGCCATGTCGCCCCCTTGCATGGTGCGGATCAGATGGTGCCTGTTCCACAAACTACAAGCGGGATTCTAACGGCTTGCGCCGGCAATGCCTAGAATATCTTGCGGGGTCGTGGCGATGCCGTCGGCGCCCCAGTCCGTCGGGGGCTTGCCATCTCCCAGGTAGCCCCAGCCGGCGACGACAGTTTTCATGCCGGCGGCGCGTCCGGAAATCATATCCCGCTCATCGTCGCCGACATAGATGCAGCCGGCCGCCGCGATGCCAATGACCGCGCTGGCGAGTTGCATGGGATGGGCGTGTGGTTTGGCGCGTTGCGCGCTGTCGCCACAGACGATGCAGGCACAACGCTGACGCAGGGCAAGCCCTTCCAGGAGGGGGATGGCAAAGCGCTGCGACTTGTTGGTGACGATGCCCCAGGGAATGCAGCGGGCGTCGAGTTCGGCCAAGTGGTCGGTCATGCCGTCGAACAGACGGGTACCGACACACAGGGAGTCAAGATAGATGGCGAGAAAGCGCTGCTGCAGGTCCGCATAGGCGGCGTCGGCGGGAGTGATGCCGAGCCCTGCGCCGATCATGCCGCGTGCGCCCGACGATACGTGCCGTCGGAGCCTTTCCATTGGCAGTGGCTCGCGCCCTTGTTCACTCAGCAGTCGATTGAGCGCGCCACCCAGATCAGGCGCTGTGTCGGCCAGGGTGCCGTCGAGGTCAAAGAGCACCGCCTCAGGCATTGCGCCGCGCTCTGACAAGATAATTGACGTCGGTATTGCCGTCGATGAATGCCTGGCGCGAGAAAGGGTTGTAGTGAAGGCCGGCGATTTCGAGGACGTCCAGTCCCGCATTGCGACACAGGCGAACCAGTTCGGCCGGCTTGAGGAAACGGGTGTAGTCGTGGGTGCCGCGCGGAATCAGGTTCAGTACGTATTCCGCGCCGACGACTGCGAGGGCGTAGGCCTTGGCATTGCGGTTGAGGGTGGACAAGAAGACCTGCCCGCCCGGCTTGACCAGGCTGGCGCAAGCGGCCACCGTGCTGGCTGGATCCGGCACATGCTCAAGCATTTCGAGGCAGGTTACCAGGTCGAAACCGGACGGGCTTTCCTGCGCCATGGCTTCGGCCGCAATCAGGCGGTAGTCGATGGCATGCCCGCTTTCATAGAGATGCAGGCGGGCGATGCTCAGCGCCTTCTCCGACAGGTCGATGCCGGTGACTTGCGCGCCCATGGCCGCCATGCCTTCGCTGAGCAGCCCGCCGCCACAGCCGACGTCGATCACATGCTTGCCAAGGAGTCCCGAATTGCGATCAATCCAGCCCAGGCGTACCGGATTGATGTCATGCAGGGGACGAAATTCGGAGTTCGGATCCCACCAGCGATGGGCGACCTCCCCGAATTTATCGATTTCGCGCTGATCGGCATTGCTGTCTGGATTCATGGTGTGGTTCCGAACCATCTTCGATACTACCCCCGGCAATATGTCGGGGAGTCATCCCAGGCTACCGCCTCCGCCCGGAGCGACGGGGCGTACCAACAAAAAAGCCCTGCGGGGCAGGGCTTTCTTGCGGAGCCAGGCGGGATTACTTCGTGCCAATGACTTCGATTTCGACGCGACGATCAGGCTGCAGGCAATCGACGGTCTTCTTGCTCTTCGGGCCCTTGCACTGATCGGCCTTGGTGATAGGCTGTTTCTTGCCCTTGCCTTCGGTGTAGACGCGGTTCGGCTCGACACCCTTGCTTACCAGATAGGCCTTGACGGCTTCGGCACGCTTTTCGGAGAGCTTCTGGTTGTAGGCATCGGTACCGAAACGGTCGGCGTGGCCGACGGCGATGATCACTTCCAGCTTGATGCCCTTGATGTCGCCAGCCAGCTTGTCCAGTTTGGACTTGCCTTCGGCACGCAGGTCAGCCTTGTTGAAGTCGAACAGGGCGTCGGCGGCCAGCGTTACCTTCTGTGCGGCGGGCTTCGGAGCAGCAGCGGGGGCGGCGGGTTTGGCGGCAGCCGCAGGCGCGGCCATCGGAGCCTTCTTCACCAGATCCGGGTCGCATTCCTCGATGGCCATGGCCGGCGTCCAGTAGCCGGTGCGCCAGCAAAGGCCGAAACCGCTTTTGACCACGTTATCCCGCTGGTCGATCGCATAACCGACGGTGCCGGTGCGGTCGATGCCCTTGGTTTGGGCGAGGGCGGATACGGAAAGTCCGAGTAGTGCGGCGAGCAGCAGAGAATGTTTGGCGCTTTTGATCATGTTCCCCCCCTTGTTGGGCTTAAGTGTGACGGAATTCGTTTTCCCCCGATCGCCTCGTGGCGTCAGGACGTCAGGCGAGTATGCCACAAACCTGTGATGTCAAGCAATTCAGAAATGTCGATTTGCAGCGGCACTCCATCTTTCATCACCAGCTTACCCTCGACCCAGGTATGGCTTACCTGTTCCCGCCCCGCAACATAGACCAGATGCGAGGCGGGATCAAAGCAGGGCTGGAGCAGCCATTCGTCCAGCCGAACCGCGCACAGGTCGGCAGCTTTGCCGGGCAACAGCGACCCGATTCGCTCGTCCAATCCCAGCGCGCGGGCGCCACCCAGCGTGGCCGCCTTCAACGTGGCATGGGCATCCAGTATCTCGGCGTTCTGGCTGGCGCCCTTTGCCAGCAGCGCGGCATGGCGCATTTCATGGAACAGGTCGAGTCGATTGTTCGACGCTGCACCGTCGGTGCCCAGACCGAAATTCAGGCCGCGCAACTGGACATCGGACATCGGCGC
>JAIOPW010000383.1 GCA_021413665.1 Rhodocyclales bacterium
AAGGATTCGAACCTTCGCATGCTGGAATCAAAATCCAGTGCCTTAACCAACTTGGCGACTCCCCAACTCGGCACCCCGCCTTGAGAGCGGAGGTCGAAAGGACGCGCATTTTCGGGGTTTTCGGCCCTGCTGTCAAATCATGGAGAGCGGGTGGCGGTCCAATCCGGCGGCGACAAAGCCGCGCATATCGGCAGGCAGTGCGCTCATTGCCGCCCCTGCGACGGATTCGTCTCCAAACTCGACGAAACAGCAGGCGCCGGAACCGCTCATGCGCGCGTCGCCATGCTGCCGCAACCATTCAAGATGCCTCGTCACCTCGGGATAGAGGGCGCAGGCGACCGTTTCGAGGTCGTTGTGGCCGAAGCCCGGACGCCAGTCGCGGGCGGCTATGGCGGGAGTGTCGCGACGCAACCGCGCGGAACGGAATATCTCGGGCGTCGGCACGGCCAAGGCCGGCACCAGCACCAGATACCAAGCCGGCGGCAAGGCGACATCGGCAAAGCGCTCGCCCACTCCTTCGGCAAAAGCGGCGTGGCCATGGATGAAGATCGGCACGTCGGCGCCCAGCGTCAGACCAATCTGTTGTAACCGTATTGAATCAAGGCCGGTACGCCACAGGCGATTAAGCGCCAGCAAGCTTGTCGCCGCATCCGAACTGCCACCGCCCAGGCCGCCACCCATGGGCAAGCGCTTTTCGAGATGCAATGTCACGCCTGCCTTGGCGCCGGTCGCGGCGCGCAGGGCATTCGCCGCGCGAACTGTGAGATCGGCCTCTGGCGGTACGCCGGGCAAGGGGTTGGCGAGGACGATGCGGCCGTCACCGCGCGGTTCGCAACGCAGCGTATCGCCAAAATCCAGAAAGCGAAACACCGTTTGCAGCAGATGGTAGCCGTCCGCGCGGCGCCCCACCACGTGCAGGAACAGGTTGATCTTGGCTGGAGCCGGCCAATCGCGGTCCCAATCATTCATCCGGCGCATCCCAATCATCGACGATGAGCTTGAATTCGACATCGCCGCGACGTGCCTCCATCACCCTCAAGAGTCGGCGCTGGCGATACGGCGAAGTTTCACTGATTGCGACGCGCCAACCATCGACTTCGCCCCCCATTTCCGGCCGTGCACCACGCAGCCAGTCGGCCATCGCGTCCAGCGGCAGGGGCGTGGAGAAGATGCGTTCCGCGAGTTGCGGCAGGGTACCGGCGGCGATTACCGGCTGGTTCGGCTGCACCAGCCGCGCACCGGAGGCATCACGCGTCAACTCGGCCATTCCCTGCCCCAGGGGCGACATGAGCAGAACGACATCGCTTGCCGGCGTGTGCTCCCAGCGGAAGCGCAAATGGTCGCGGCGCTCACCCTGGCGCAGCGAAATCCTGCCTTCGGCGGAGAAGCGCGGCAAGGGCGGGCCGAGGCTTCGCCCGGTATCGGACAGCTCGGGCGCTTCGGCGCAGGCCGCCAGAAGCAGGGCGGCGAGGCAGGCAGGCCAGAAACGCATCAGGGTACGAATCGCTTGATGGTCCCGGCCAAAGCCTCGTTGGTCGGATGCGCCTTGCTCGCCTCGCGCCAGACGGACATGGCCTCATTGGGCCGGCCAAGCGCCCACAGCACTTCGCCGATATGGGCGGCAATCTCGGCGTCCGCCTTTTGCGCATACGCCTTTTGCAAGGTCTCCAGGGCGGCGACGGATTTGCCCTGGCGAAAAAGCAGCCAACCCTTGCTGTCGAGAATGAAGGGGTCGTCCGGCGCCAGCGACAGCGCCTTGTCGATCAGTTGCGCAGCCTCTTCGAGGCGCATGTTGCGATCGGCAAACGAATAGCCGAGCGCGTTGTAGGCCTGCGCCGAATCCGGCTTGAGAAGGATCAGGCGTCGCAAGTGGCGCTCCAGCACTTCTACATGGCCGAGCTTTTCCGCCGCCAGCGCGGTCTCGTAGAGGATGTCGGGCTGGTCCGGCTGCACCTCCAGCGCCTGCGCGAGGAAGGCGAAGGCTTCCGCGTGGCGCCCCGCATCGCGCAGCAACTGGGCTTCCGCCACCAGCAGGCGTATTTCACCCGGGGCGTTCGCCCGCGCCATCGCCAGGCGCTCGCGCGCCTCGTCAAGCTTGTTCTGGTGCAGCAGAATCTGTGCGGCGCGCACTTTCGCCGACACGGCGTGCTCGCCCGCGGCAACCTGGTCGTACCAGCGCAGGGCCTCTTCGGCACGGCCGGCCTGGTCGGCAATCTGCCCCAGATAGAAGCGCGCGGGGTTCAGGTCACCGCGGCCGACGTCGACAAAACGCTTGAGCTGCTGCTCCGCCTCGGCGGCGTCGTTGACCTGAAGCGAGAGTATCCCCACCGCGTAAAGAATGTCCGGGTTGTCGGGATTGGCGGACAACAGGCGACGAAACTCCGTGCGCGCAACGTCGTAGCGTTTATCGCTGACCAACGCGCGGGCATAGCCGAGACGAACTTCCTGGGCGTCCGGATTGGCAGCCAGCCAGGTTTGCAGATACTCAAGCTGGGCTGCGCCCTTGGGCAGCAGTTCCGCCTTGAACAAGGCCGCCAGATCCCAGGAGGGACGCAATTCGAGCGCCCGGTCGATTTCGCTGCGCGCGCGGTCGGCGTCGCCGGCGCCAGCCGCCGCCTGGGCGCGCACGAAACGGGCCTCGGCGAGACCGAGGTAAGGCTGCGTCAACTGGTCGAACAGGCGCTGTATCGCCAGCCGATCCGGATAGCGGACAAAAGCGCGCATGAAGCGCATCAGCACCTCGCCGGCGCGAGGGCCTTCCGCCGCCAGATCGCGGGCGAGGCTACCGGCCAGTTCATCAATACGTCCGCTGGCAAGCAGCAGCGTCGAATGCATTTGCCGCGCCTGCTGGGAGTCGGGCTCGATGCTCAACCAGAGACGTGCGGCCTCCAGGGCGGCGTCATACTGGCGCGCATGGAAGGCGATCTCTGTCGCGCGTCTCACGATGCGGGGGTCGCGTGTGCTTTTCGCCAGGTCAAGATAGGCGCCGGCCGAGAACCCCAACTGGCCACGCTGGGCAGCGATTTCCGCCAGCAAAAACTGGTAAAGGATCTGTCCGGTCAGGTCCTGCTTCGGCAGGTTGTCTCCCACTTTCGCCGGCGGCGCGACAGCGGGCGTTTGCGCCCACGCGGTCGCGCTGGCCAGCACGAGGAAAAGCGCGAAGACAGGAGAAAGGTAGTTCATGGGCGCGGTACCTGAGGGCAACACTGCTGTCGCATACAATGCGGCGATGTTAGCAGTTTCGCCAGATGTTTCGCACGGGGTCCGGCATGCCTGAACTGCCCGAGGTCGAAGTCACCCGTCGCGGCATCGCCCCGACGCTGACCGGGAACCCCGTCTCCGGCGTGATTGCCCGGACGCATGCGCTGCGCTATCCGCTGCCCGAGCACCTGGAAGGAACCCTCGGCGGGCGTCGTCTGGCGTCCGTCAACCGGCGCGGCAAATACCTGTTGCTCGACTTCGGCAACGGTCATCTGTTGATCCACCTCGGCATGTCGGGCAGCCTGCGTTTGGTCCCCGCCGCGCTTGCCGCCGACAAGCACGATCATTTCGACCTGGTCTTCGCCGTCAAGGGAAGGAGAGTGGCCTTGCGGCTGCGCGATCCGCGTCGCTTCGGCGCCATACTCTGGCTGCCCGGCAACCCGCTGGCGCATCCCCTGCTCGCAAGACTCGGGATCGAACCGCTGACCGACGGATTCGATGCCGATTGGCTGAAAAACGAACTCGCGGGGCTCAAGGCGGCGATCAAGCCGACCCTGATGGACAGCCATCGTGTCGTCGGCATCGGCAACATCTACGCTTCGGAAAGCCTGTTCCGGGCCGGGATCGACCCGCGCACGGCCGCCGGCCGGGTGTCGCTCAAACGACTGGAAAGACTGGTGCCCGCGATCAAATCAACGCTGGCCGCTGCCATCGCCGCCGGTGGCAGCAGCCTGCGCGACTTCATCCATTCCGACGGCGGTTCGGGCTATTTCCAGCAGCAGTATTTTGTCTATGGGCGCGGTGGCGAAGCCTGTCGCGTCTGCGGCCGCCCGATCAGGGAACTGCGTCAGGGGCAACGGGCGACCTTCTTCTGCCCGAGCTGCCAGCGCTAGGCGGCGCCAGCCCGGGACCGAGCCAAGACCTACTTGGCGGTAAGTTGGAGGAACTTCGCCATCAACTGATCCTTCGATTCCGTATGGTTCGGATCGTCGGGAATGCAGTCGACCGGGCAGACCTCACGACACTGCGGGGTATCGAAATGGCCGACGCATTCGGTGCACTTGTTGGGATCGATGATGTAGATCTCGTCGCCCTGCGAGATCGCGTTGTTCGGGCACTCGGGCTCGCAGACGTCGCAGTTGATGCATTCATCGGTGATGATCAGGGACATGGTTTTGGGGCCTTTTCTAGGGTTTCAATTGCCTTGCTGGATCTTCGCGGCAAGCCGTTGCTGGACTTGCGGCGGAACAAACTTGGAGACATCGCCGCCGAGGGTGGCAATTTCCCGCACCATCGTTGCCGAAACAAACATGTATTGGTCCGACGGTGTCAGGAACACGGTTTCGACATCGGGATAGAGATTGCGGTTCATGCCCGCCATCTGGAATTCATATTCGAAATCGGACACCGCGCGCAAGCCGCGAATAATCACGCTGGCGCCGTGCTGGCGCATGAAATCCATGAGCAGGCAGTCGAAGCCGTGAATTTCAACATTGGGATAGCCGGTCAGCACCTCGCGGGCAATCTCGACGCGCTCGGCAAGCGAAAACAGCGGCCGCTTGCCGCGACTTTCGGCAACGCCGATGATGACGCGCTGGAACAGGGCCGATGCGCGCCGCACGAGATCTTCGTGACCGCTGGTAAGGGGATCGAAGGTCCCCGGGTAAACGGCGATGCGCTTGCTCATGCCTGCTCCAGCAGGTGAAAGAAAACCTGGCCGACCCGCCCCTGCTTGGCGACCGACCAGCGGCCCAGCCGCTCAAGAGGCATTTCGGCCTCCGCATACAACCTCGCACCCGCGGCAGCCAGATCATCCAGCCGGGACTCTACCCTCGCCAACCAGCCCTGACCATAAGGCGGATCAAGAAATATCAAATCAAAGCGCCGGGCGGGCGGGGGGACGAATTTTAGCGCATCGCCGCAAAACAGTTCCAGGCGCGGGCAGGCGAAGTCCTCGGCATGCTTCCGCAAAACGTCGAACGCCGGGCGCGAGCGCTCCACCAGCGCAACATAGTCGGCACCGCGCGAGGCCGCCTCGAAGCCAAGAATCCCGCTGCCGGCGAACAGGTCGAGGCAGGCCAAACCGCCGAGATCCTGTCCCAGCCAGTTGAACAGGGTTTCGCGCACCCGGTCCGGGGTCGGTCGCAGGCCGGGCGCATCGGTCACCTGGATCAGGCGGCTGCGCCATTCGCCGCCGGTGATGCGGATCCGGCTCAACGTTCAATCTGCCGCGACGACGACCGTGACCAGATTTTCAGCCTTCACGTGGCGGGTAAAGGCGGCCTTTACCTGCTCGACGGTGACGGCCCTCACCCTGGCGGGAAAATCATCGAGGTAGGTCAGGGGCAGGCCGTAGAAACCGATGGCCGACAGGTAGCCAAGCAATTTGGCGTTGCTGTCCATGCGCAGCGCGAGGCCGTCGACCATGTTCTTCTTGGCGGCGGCCAGTTCCTTCGGCGTCGGTCCCCTGGCGATGTAGTCGGTCAGCACTTCGTCGACTACCTTGAGCGCGTCGCCGACCTGCTCGCGCTTGGTCTGCAAGCCGATCTCGAAGGGGCCCTCGAGCTTGCGCGGCGCGAAGTAGGAGTACACGCTGTAGGCGTAGCCGCGCTTCTCCCGCACCTCCTTCATCAGGCGCGAGACGAAGCCGCCACCACCGAGGGTGTAGTTCCCCACCAGCAGCGGGAAATAGTCGGGATCGCCGCGCGAGATCGCGGGCAAACCGATATGGACATGGCTCTGCGCCGCGGGATGGGCGACCTTGATCGTCTCGCGCTGCGGCTTCTTCACCGCCGGCGGAACCAGATCGGCGCCGCCCGGCGGCAGGGCTTCGGTCAGGCGCTGGGCGACGGCCTCGGCCTCGGCGCGCGAGATGTCGCCGATGATGGCGACGATGGCACCCTTGGCGCCGTAATGGCTGCGGTGAAACGCCACCAGATCTTCCCGCGTAATTGCGCTGACGCTTTCCACGGTGGGGCTGGCGCCATAGGGATGGCCGGGGTAGATCGCCGCCGCAAATCGTTTGCCGGCAATGGCGTCGGGCCGCGTCTCGGCTTCGCGGATGCTGGCGATGCTGCGTCCCTTTTCGCGCTCCAGCACGGACTGCGGGAAAGTCGGCGCTGACAATACGGTGCGCATCAGTTCCAGCGCCGCCTCGCGTTCCGGTTTTGACGCAAGCGTGCGCAAGCTGACGCTGGCGCGATCGCTATCCACTCCGCCGCCCAGGCGTGCGCCGATGTCGACCAGGCGGCCGGCGATCTTTTCTTCATCCAGCTCGGCGGCGCCGGCTTCCAGCAGACTGCGGGTCAAGCCGGCAAGGCCGGACTTGGCGGCGGGAACGAACACGCCGCCGCCCGCAAAATCGATCTGGACATCGAGGATCGGCACCACGCGGGTTTCGACAAAATACACTTTGGCCCCCGAGGGCGCGGTCCAGTGCGCGATCTGGACGCCCGCCAAAGCCAGGCTTGATGTCAGGGACGTCAGCAGGCAGATCAACGTGAAACGAGTTCGTGAGCGCCCTACAATAATCGAGCGAAGCGAGCCAAACAACAGTAGCCCCGCCCCGGGGCGGGGATGGGGGTGGGGGGCGTTCAATTTGCTTTGCTTCATCAGTGCCTCACTGCCCCGAAGGACTTTCTTGGTTTGGTTTGTTCGACGGGTTGGGGATCGAGCACGGCAATGGTCAGCGTGTCATCCTTGAAGTATTTCCTGGCCACCGCCCGCACCTCGTCGGCGGTCACGCTTTTCAGTTTCTCGAGCAGGAGGTCGATGTCTCGCCACGACTGTCCGGCGGCCTCGATGCCGCCTATTTCCATCGCCTGCGCCATCAGCGAATCCCGCTTATAGACTTGCGCGGCAATCGACTGGATCTTGACGCGGTCAAGTTCCTCGGCCGACACGCCTTCGTCCTGGATGCGCTTGATCTCGGCCCGCAGCGCGGCTTCGAGGTCGGCAATGGTTTTGCCTTCCGCCGGCTGGCCGTCGACGACAAAACTCGCCTCGCCACGCAGGGTACCGTCATAGCCGGCACCGGCCGATTGGGCGACGCGGCTGCCGCGCACCAGATTCCTGGCAAAGCGCGAGGCATCGTGGCCGTCGAGTACTGACGCCAGCACGTCGAGGGCGTAGGGGTCGCGATCCTTCTGGACGTCGCGCAGCCTGGGCATCTTCCACGCCATGGCGAGGTAGGGAAGCTTGGCCGGTGCCTTGACGCTGACGCGGCGGATGCCCGCCTGCTCGGGCTCGTTCTGCGGCTTGCGCTCCGGCAGTGCGTGCGTCTTGTGCGAACCGTAGAATTTCTGTGCCAGGCGAAACACCTCGCGGTGATCGACATCGCCCACCACCACCACGTAGGCGTTGTTCGGCGCATACCACTGCCGATACCAGTCGCGGGCATCCTGCCAGGTCATGTGTTCGAGATCGTCCATCCAGCCGATGATCGGGCGGCGATAGGGATGTGCCTGGAACATCGCCGAGTTCAGCGCTTCGTGCACCAGCGCTTGCGGATTGTCGTCGGTGCGCAGCCGCCGCTCCTCCATCACCACCTTTATTTCCGACGCGAATTCAGTGGCGTCCAGCTTCAGATTCGCCATGCGGTCGGCTTCGAGTTTCATCATTTCCGGCAGCGCACCCTTGGGCACAATCTGGAAATAGGCGGTGTAATCGCGACTGGTGAAGGCATTGTCGCGGCCTCCGGCTTCGGCCACGCGCCTGTTGAACTCGCCCGGGCGAAGATTTCTGGTGGCCTTGAACATCAGGTGTTCCAGCGCATGAGCGACGCCCGAGGTGCCGTCTTTTTCGTCCATGCTGCCGGCGCGGTACCAGACCATGTGCACGGCAGTCGGCGCGCGACGGTCTTCCTTGACGATGACGCGCAAGCCGTTGGCAAGCGTCGTTTCAAACGGGTTGGCAAGAGTCGGGGCCGGCGACACGGCGACAGCCAGTACGGCGCAGGCGGCAAGCAATGGTTTCATGTCTGGTCGGGTCGGTTTGAGCGGTTGGGGAGGAAGGGGCTTCTGCTAGAATCCCCGAGTCGCGCATCTTAGCGCGGGTCCTGCTTCCGACCGCATTCCGCATGTTTGGTTTCCTGAAAACTAAGGACGACTCCGCCGCTCCGGCCGCAGCGCCCGCAGCGCCGAAAGCGTCGTGGAGCGAGCGCCTCAAGGCCGGTCTGTCGCGCACCCGCGAAACGCTCAACACGCCGCTGACCGAGCTCTTCAGCCGGTCGAAGATCGACGATGAACTGTTCGACGACCTGGAAACCACACTCCTGATGGCGGATTGCGGCGTCGAGGCTACGCAATGGCTGCTCGGCGAACTCAGAGCCACTGTCAAGCGCGAAAGGCTGGAAACGCCGGCGCAACTCCGGTCCGCTTTGGCACTGGGGCTGCGAACCCTGCTCGCGCCGCTTGAGCAGACGCTGGATGCGGGCGGCCACCAGCCCTTCGTGATAATGATCGCCGGCGTCAATGGCGCCGGCAAGACCACCTCGATCGGCAAACTGGCCAAGCACTTCCAGGGCCAGGGCAAGAGTGTCCTGCTGGCCGCCGGCGACACCTTTCGCGCCGCCGCGCGCGAGC
>JAIOPW010000384.1 GCA_021413665.1 Rhodocyclales bacterium
CCGTAGGCCCAGTGGCCCTGGCCGTAGCACTTGGCCACGGTGCCGGGACGCACGCCCTCCCACAGCTTGAGATCGACCGTGATGGAACCCGCCTGCGAGGTGATGGTCACTTTGTCGCCGGTTTTCAGGCCCAACTTGGCGCCGTCTGCCGGATTCATCTTGACCACATCGCCCCAGGACACATCACCCGGATCGACCTTCTTGAACTCCTGATACCAGGGCAGGTTCTGCGAACGGCCTTCGCGGTTCAGGCGCGACTTGTAGTCGATGAAGGTGAATGGGTATTCCTCGAAGCTGCCGTGCCGCTTGGGCACTTCGTAGTGCGGCACGAAGGCCAGGTCGCCGCGCGCCGTATAGCCGCTGACGGTGAGGATATCGTCGGTAGTGGTGGCGTGCTTGGTGGCATGCGCGGTCAGCATCTTCTTCAGCGTTGCGCTGTAGAACTCGAACTTCTTGGTCTCGGTCTTGAACTTGCCACCCCAGCCCTTCTTGAGCGTGTATTTCGGGCCGCTGAACATGCCCCTGGCCTTGAACTCGGCCCAGCCGTTGATCGGAGCATCGCCCTTGAGCGGCTCCTTGGCCATCCAGATCGGCGCGCTGGTGACTTTCGCGGCGAACTCGCTGAATTCGAGCTCGTTGGTCGCCGATTTGCCGGTCTCGGGGTCCTTGATCTGGTCGTAGTAGTCAGCCAGATTGGGGAAGCCCTTGGCCTTCAGCTTCTGCCCCAGCAGCCACATGACTTCGGTTTCTTCCTGCTTGCCCTCGAACACGCGCTTGATCGGGTTCTGCTGGATCGAGGCGTAACCGTAGCCGTTGGACATATTGGTGACGATCGACCAGCCCTCGGAGGAATTGTGGGTGGAGGGCAGCACGATGTCGGCGAACTGGCTCATTTCCGACGGGTTGGTGACCATGTGCACGAAGAAGGGCACCTTGGCCATCACCTGGTTCCAGCGGTCGGCGCCGGTAGCGGAGTGATTGAAGTTGCTCCATGAGGAGATCACCATCTTGATCGCACCGGGGTTCTTCAACAGGAAGTTGGGCACATCGTTGATCGGTGCGACTTGCAGGCCCGGCATGTCCTTGTGGCCGCGGGAGCTGGTCACATGGTTCTTGTAGCCCTTCTTGGCCACTTCATCGATGAACTTTTCGGTGCTGGGGAACTTGGCCAGCGGGGGACCGCTGGCACCTTCCCAGACACCGCCTTCGACGTCGATCGAGCCGAGCAGGCCGTTCAGCGCATGCACCGCCATCGCGGCATAGGTGCCACGCGGCCACATCGCAACGCCGGGCCCCATCCAGACGGCCGTCTTCGGCGCGGCCTTGCCCATGGCACGGGCAACGCGGAGGATCTGCGCGGCGGGGATGCCGGATTCCTTCTCGCCGAAGGCCGGGGTGCGATCCTTCAACTCCAGGTTCCACCACTTGACCAGGCCGGAGGTTTCCTTTTCGACGAAGGCGTCTTCGGCGACCGTTGCACCGGCGACAAACAAGTTCTTGCCGTCCTTGAAGTCGCCGACGAATTCGCGGTTCCACAGGCCTTCGGTGAGCAGCACATGGGCGATGGCTCCGGCCAGCGCGCCGTCGGTGCCGGGAAGGGGCGGCAGCCACTCATGGGCTTTGGCCGCGGCGTTGGAAAGGCGCGGATCGACCGCGATCACGGTGCCGCGGGCGACGATCTCATGGAAACGGTGGATGGTGTTCGGTACCTGGCGATTGGAGGCCAGCGGGTCGGCACCCCAGACCACCAGGCAGTTGGTCTTTTCGAGGTCGTAGTCGCGATAGCCGAAAAATCCTTGCGTCAGGCCCGGGCCCATTTTCTCGGCCTCGGCGCACAGCGCGCTGTGCGAGAAGTAGTTGCCGGTGCCGAAGATTTTGGGCAGGGTGCCGTAAAGCAGTTCGGTCGAGGTCGGCGAGTAGCGGCCGCGCATGTAGAGCAACTTTTCGGGCTCGCCGGCGTTGCGCAGTTCGAGCATCTTGTCGGCGACGAGGGTGATGGCTTCGTCCCAGGAGATCGGCACGAACTTCGGGTCGATGCCGCGGCCCTTCATCGGGTTGGTGCGCTTCAGCGGCACCTTGACGCGGTCCGGGTCATAGGTCATCTGCGGGATCAGGTGACCGCGCGGGCAGACGTAACCGTGGTTGCTCTTGGAAATCTGGTTGCCGCGCACGCGGGTCATGCGACCCCCTTGCACGAACAACTGGATCGCGCACCATTGCGTACAGCCCTGGCAGGTGCTGGCCACCCATTCGCCCTTGGCCGGGGTGCTGGGCCGCATCTTGCGCGGGATCAGCGCATTCTTGAACGGCATGGGCTTGGGCTTGGCCGGATCGGCCGCCCACGCGCTTCCAGCGAGCGTCCATGCTGCGGATGCAGCCGAAGCCCTGATAAATTCACGTCGTGTCAATCTCATGATTGCCTCCTGGTAAGGAATTCCGTCAATAACCAAACACTGAAAATTTGACCGTTCATTGCTGTTTCCCGTCTCTGGTTGCCGCCTGCGGCAACACTGTCGAAGCCCGCTGAAGAGTTACCGTCCGGTAACTTGAGATCTGTCTTGTCGCTTCTGCCGTCCTGTTAACCCGCAGGTCCGGGCTGGCCGCCATTAGTCGGCGCTGGCGACACGGCGCCTCACGTGGCAAGGCCTGCCGCGAGGTCGTGGTGCCAGGGCTTGCGTTGCGGAGGACGGATGAAGGATTCACGATGTCTGCCTGAATATCCTGTTTGCACCACCAGTCGCGAGAACCATGCCACGCCAACAAAACCACTTTGTTTCAGCCGCTTGCTGACAGTTGCCGCAGTCCGAACGATCACAAAACCGGAAAACCGTTTAAGATTGTTACCGCACCGTAACCGACGGAGGCTCTATGACTCAAGAGACGCTCGACCCGTTACCGAACCGTAACCGGCGCCGCTGGCTGATAAGCAGCGGATGCCTCGCGGTTGCGGGCCTGATCGGCCTTTCACGCAAGTCGCAGGCAGCCGACAGCAAGATCCGCGTCGGCATGACCCCAGCTTTCCTGCATGAC
>JAIOPW010000385.1 GCA_021413665.1 Rhodocyclales bacterium
GATCGTGGCCTACATGATCCCGGTGGTGTGGCTGTCGGTGAAGCATACCGGCATCCCGATCCCTCAGATCACCGCCTACACCTCGGCCCTGCCCAAGGTTACGGCGCTGGAAAAGGAGTTCAACGACAAGGCCTCGCCCAAGGGCGCCAAGGAAGAGTCGGTGCGTGCCATCTTCCGTGATCGCGCCGCTGCGGCCACGGCAAAGCTGGCGAGTCTGGAGAAGGACGGTCCGGCCTTCCTCGCCGCCGAGAAGCAGAAGCTGGTGGACAAGGTCGCCGCGCTGAAGGCCGATGCGGCTCCGGATGCGAAAGCAATCGAAGCGGCGGAGAAGTCGGTCAAGGACTTCCCGGCAGACGCTGCCGCAGCGAAGAAAGCCTGGACCGCCGAAAAGGGTGTCGGCGCCCGCGCCGCGCCGGTCAAGGCCCACGCCGAAGCCTTTGCGGTCGGTGGCAAGACACCGGAAGAGATCGAGAAGAACCGCGGCATCGCGAAGAAGAATTTCCTCGCCCTGATCGCGTGCCTGATGATCGGCACCGCCGCCCTGCCACACATCCTGATGCGCTACTACACCACGCCATCGGTGCATGAAGCGCGCGTTTCGGTGTTCTGGGGTTTGTTCTTCATCTTCCTGCTCTACTTCACGGCACCGGCCCTGGCCATCCTGGCCAAGTACGAGGTCTACAGCAGCCTGGTGGGATCGAGCTTCGCGTCACTACCAGCCTGGGTCAGCAACTGGTCCACGGTAGACAAGACGCTGATGAACATCGCCGACATCAACAAGGACGGCATCGTGCAGTTGGCGGAAATCGTCATCGGCGGCGACCTGATCGTGCTGGCAACCCCGGAAATTGCGGGTCTGCCCTACGTGATCTCGGGCCTAGTGGCAGCCGGCGGTCTGGCGGCGGCGCTATCCACCGCTGACGGCCTGCTGCTGACCATCGCCAACGCCATGTCGCACGACCTGTACTACAAGATGATCGACCCGAACGCCTCGACGGTTCGCCGTCTGGCGGTGTCCAAGGGTCTGCTGCTCGTGGTGGCGCTGCTGGCTGCCTACGTCACCAGCCTGAAGCCGGGCGACATCCTGTTCCTGGTCGGCGCGGCCTTCTCGCTGGCAGCCTCGGGCTTCTTCCCGGCGCTGGTCTGCGGGGTGTTCTGGAAGCGAGCCAACTGGCTCGGTGCGGTGCTGGGCATGACCATGGGTCTGGGTATCTGCGCCTATTACATGTACCTGACCTATCCGTTCTTCGGCGTCAATGCTCCGAAGTGGTGGGACATCAACCCGATCTCGGCCGGCACCTTCGGCATTCCCGCCGGTTTCCTTGGCATCATCATCGGCAGCCTGATTTCCCCGGCGCCGAGCAAGGAAATTCAGGATCTGGTTGACCATGTGCGCTATCCGAATCTGGAAGGCGACATCGACACCAAGGGCGTCTAACAAGTCTTATGGAGGAGGAGGAGGGCTAGGGAGCATACCCACACCCTCATTCGACCGGCCCCCGGGAAACCGCGGGCCGGTTTTTTTATGATCGCCCTCCTCTTCAAGGGGGAGAGCACGAGGTCACCGCGCTCTGATTCGCCGTGTCACCAGCGCCGACTTTCGGGTTTTCGGCGAATGAAGAATCATCCGGAGTGGCTTTGCCGCCGTTGTTTGCGGGCTTAGCCACTCCGCAGGGGCATCGTCAGAAAGGAAGTTCGGGAATGAATTTCATCAAGTCCGCGCGCTGCGCATCCTGCACCAGCTTTTTGGCCCGCTTGGGCTCGAAGGCGACCAGGCGTTTGACGATGCCGGTAACGTCGTCCGGACGGTTGGCGTGATGGTAGGCCATGCCCAACTGGTAGAAGCCTTCGCCGCTCATGGGTTGCAGTTCGACCACCTTTTCCAGCGCGGTCACCGCCTGGTCGTGCTGGCCCAGGCGCGCATGCGCCAGCCCCATGCCGTACCAGGCCATGTCCTGCGCCGGCACCAGGCGCACCGCCTCGGTGAAGGCGGCGATGGCTTCCTTCGATTTTCCCGCGTGTTCGCACACGTAGCCGAGGTTGAACCAGTTGGCACCATCGTCCGGAGTCAGCGCCAGCGCCGCCTCGAACCACTTGATCGCCACGTCGTAATTCTTCCGCTTGGCCGCAATCGCCGCCAGATGGCGCGCCGATTGCACATCCTGCGGGTTGATTCGAAACGCCGTCAGGTAGGCCTCGAAGGCACTGTCTTCGCGACCAAAAAAGTGAAACACCCAACCGCGGGCATAATGCCGCCAATGCTCGTAATTCATGAAATAGACCAAGCCAGTAATGGAGACCGAAACATACCATGAGCCACCCTGAACTTCTCATCCTCGGCGTGCTGCGCGCGCTGGCCGAGGTCGCCATGTTGTTTCTTCTCGGTCAGGGCCTGCTGGCCCTGCTTGCGGGCAGCCGCCGACACGACAACACCATGTACAAGCTGTTCCTGATCGTCACGGCGCCGGTGTTGAAAGTCGTGCGCAAAGTCACGCCGCCGCAGGTCATTGACCGCCACCTGCCCTTCGTCGCCTTCGCCCTGCTGTTCTGGTGCTGGATCGGCCTGGCCTGGCTGAAAAAACTCTACTGCGACACCAACATGCTGCAATGCTTTTGAGACCGCCCCGGCAACGCGGGACTTGCACCCGCCGCAACGATCATGGCGGTCACTAGGCAACTGACGCGGCGTCGACCGATCTACACCGCCCGATCGTGAACATCCCGTTCGACCGCGCCCGCCTCGCCCTGCTGCTCCTGCTGATGGCCCTGCTCGGCGTCGGCATGTGGGCCTATCGCGGCGTCGGCGAATCCCTGCGTGAAATCCGCGCCACGGGCATGCAGACCCTGCTCAACACCCAGGTCGGGACGCTCGAGCAATGGATCGCGGAGCGGCGTCACGAGGCGGAACAACTGGCCGCCCAACCCGGGTTGGGCGCGGGCATCGTCCGCCTGGCCCCGGGTCGCGGCGACGGCCGCGAGCGCATGATCGAAAACATCCTCGGCAAGGCGGCGCCGATAGGAGTCACCGCAGTGCTCGTCATCGACCCGCGGGGCGGGATTCTCGCCGCCAGCGAAGCGCAGCGAACGGGTCGCCGCGTGACACCGGACTTCCTGGCCCATCTTGCGCCGGTGCTGCGC
Source organism: Rhodocyclales bacterium (assembly GCA_021413665.1). Lineage (GTDB taxonomy): Bacteria > Pseudomonadota > Gammaproteobacteria > Burkholderiales > Rhodocyclaceae > Sulfuritalea. Next base: position 3,139 of record JAIOPW010000385.1, read on the forward strand.
GGCCAATCCGCGTTCGTGCGCCCCTATAGCGCCATCGGCGCGACGGGCACCCGGGAAATCGGCCGTGTCTGGGTCGCCGCACCGATCCGTGCGGCGGACGACAGGATCGTGGCGGTGCTTGCCCTCGGATCTCCGGTCGACAAAGGTTTCGCGGCGCTTTTTGAAACGGCCCGACCCGGCAGCAGTGGCGAGGCCCTGGTGTTCGACGCCGACGGCTGGTTGTTATCGCCCGGCCGTCATGCGGCGGAGCTGGGTGAGCGCGGCCTGGCGCCCCGCCTGGCCACTCCCGCGGCCGAGGCGAATGCCTTGAGCCTGCTTGCAACCCGGGCCGTGGCAATGCGCGGCGAAGGCGGTGAAGGCCTGCTGCTCGAGCCCTACCCAAACTACCTCGGCCGCGATGTCATCGGCGCCTGGCGCTGGTTGCGTGACCATGACATCGGCGTGGCGATCGAAATCGAGGCGGGCGAAGCCTATGCGCCGCTGACCTACCTGCAAATCGGCTTCGCCATCGTCCTGCTACTGATATTTGCCGTCTGGCTGGCGGGATTTTTGTCGCCGACCGCCCTGGCAAACCTTTTGCGACGCAACGGCGGATCACGCCAGATGGGGCCCTACCGCCTGCTGCGCCAGATCGGCGAAGGCGCCATCAGCAACGTCTACCTGGCGCAGCATCGCATGCTCAAGCGGCCGGCGGCGGTGAAAGTGCTCAAGGCGCAGTCCACGTCCGAGGAATGGACTGCCCGCTTCCAGCGCGAGGTCAATCTTTCGAGCCTCCTGCACCATCCCAACACCATCACCATCTACGACTACGGCAAGGGACCGAACGGAGAGTTCTACTACGCCATGGAGTACCTCGAAGGCCTCTCGCTGGCCGACCTGGTCGAGCGCTACGGCCCGGTGCCGCCGGCGCGCACCGCGCACATCCTGCGCCAGGCCTGCGCCTCGCTGTGGGAAGCGCATTCCTGCGGCATCGTACATCGCGACATCAAGCCGCAGAACATCATGCTGTGCGACATGCGCGGCGATCGCGACTTCGTCAAGGTGCTGGACTTCGGCCTGGTAAAGCGTATTTCGGGCGACCAGACGCGCGACCTTACCCAGGCCATGCGCATCCTCGGCACGCCGCTCTACATGTCGCCGGAACGGATCCGCAACCCGAGCAATGCCGATGGCCGCGCCGACATCTACGCGCTGGGCGCGGTCGGCTTTTTCCTGCTTACCGGCAAGCGCGTGTTCGAGACGGAGACCGAACACGACCTTACCTACCAGGTCTTGCACACCGTCCCCAAACTCGCTTCGGAGTGCTCGCCGTTCGCGGTGCCGGTGGAACTCGATGCCCTGATCGGGCGCAGCCTGGAGAAGGACCCGGCAGACCGGCCGCAAAGCATTGCCGAAGTCGCCGGCGCGCTCGACGGGCTGCTGGTGCATATGCCCTGGACCCGCGCCCAGATCGACGCCTGGTGGAAACAGAACTGGGTGGGCGAGGACGAACCCGGGCGGCGCTTTACCGCGCCCAGATCCTGACCCGGCGCGACATGACGAAAAAGGCCAGCCCTCGGGCTGGCCTTTTTGTTTGCCGCAGTATTGCTTTTAGTGGCCGGAGGCGCTGGAGCTGCCGACACCCGTTTCCGAACGGATCAACTGGGCCGGGAACAGGGCGCGTTCCTTGGCGGCCTGCGCGCTGTTGTCCAGCTTGGAGACCAGGTAGATCACCAGGAAGGCGGCGGTCATCGAGAAGATGGCCGGCGACGCGTAGGGGAACATCGCCGTGCCCTTGGCGTGGCCGAGCGAGACTTCCCACACGGCGGGCGACATGATGGTCAGCGCCACGGAGGAGATCAGGCCCACCGTACCGCCGGCGACCGCGCCCTTGGTGGTGCAGTCCTTCCACAGCACGGACATGAACAGCACCGGGAAGTTGGCCGAGCAGGCCACGGCGAAGGCCAGCATCACCATGAAGGCAACGTTCTGCTTTTCGAACACGATGCCGACCGCCACGGCGAAAATGCCAAGGCAGATGGTCGTGATCTTCGACACCCGCAGTTCGGTCGCGCTATCGACATTGCCATGACGCCAGACCGAGGCGTACAGGTCATGCGACACCGCCGAAGCGCCGGACAGCGTCAGACCCGCCACCACCGCCAGAATCGTGGCGAAGGCCACGGCGGAGATGAAGCCCATGAAGATGTCGCCGCCCACGGCCTTGGCCAAGTGCACCGCAGCCATGTTGCCGCCGCCCTTCAAGCCCTTGGCGATGTCGCCGCCGACGAAGTAGTCCGCCGGGTTGGGGATCAGGTTGGTGATGGCGCCGAAGCCGATGATGAAGGTCAGGATGTAGAAGTAGCCGATCCAGGTCGTCGCCCAGGCCACCGACTTGCGGGCTTCCTTGGCACTGGGTACGGTGAAGAAGCGCATCAGGATGTGCGGCAGGCCGGCGGTGCCGAACATCAGCGCCATGCCGACCGAGATCGCCGAGATCGGGTCGTTGATCAGCGC
>JAIOPW010000017.1 GCA_021413665.1 Rhodocyclales bacterium
GATGCGCAAGGCCGCGTGGTTCGCGCCAACAGGGGCGCCCACGAGACATTCGGCTACCCCGCCGGGTCGATGCCGGGACTGGGCGTGGAGGCCCTGGTGCCGGAACGTTTTCGCACCGGCCACGCCGAGCTCATGGCCCGCTTCATGGACCTGCCCGAGCCCCGTCCGATGGGCCAGGGCAAGGAATTGAGCGGACTGCGCCGCGACGGCGGCGAGTTCCCCTGTGAAATGGGCCTGGCGCCGATGTGTACGGGAGAGCGCCGCTTCGTGGTGGTGAGCGTTGTGGACATCAGCGCGCGCAAGCGTGCCGAGGAAGACTCCCACATCGCCGCCATCGCCTTCGAATCACAGGCGGGGATGATGGTGACCGACCCGCATGGCGTGATCGTGCGCGTCAACCGGGCCTTTACCCGGCTTACCGGCTATAGCGCGGAGGAGGCGGCGGGACGGACGCCAAGCCTGCTCAGTTCGGGGCGCCACACGCCGGAGTTCTATGCCGAGATGTGGGCGACGATCAATGCCAGGGGCCACTGGCAGGGACGGATATGGAACCGGCGCAAGGACGGCCACGTCTTTGCCGAATGGCTGAGCATCACCGCCGTGAATTCTCCCGACGGCGACGTGACGCACTATGTCAGCACCTTTTCAGACATTACCGAGAGCGCAGAAGCGGAAGCCCAGATCCACCGCCTGGCCCATTACGACGTGCTGACCGGGCTGCCCAACCGCCTGCTGTTGCAGGACCGCATGGGCCAGGCACTGGCCAGCGCATCGCGCAGCGGTTTGCACGGCGCGATCCTGTTTCTCGACCTTGACAACTTCAAGACGGTCAACGACACGCGCGGGCATGATACCGGGGACCGATTGCTGGTCGAAGTAACGCGACGCCTGCGCCTGGCGGTGCGCGAGAGCGACACCGTGGCGCGACTGGGTGGCGACGAGTTCGTGGTGATCCTGGAAGAGCTCGGCGACACGACCGGGGAGGCCGCCGCCCTGGCGACGCAAATCGGCCAGAAACTGTGCGCCTCGATCAGCCAGCCTTGCCACGTCGACGGCCACGAGCTGCATTGCACCGCCAGCATCGGCATCGGCCTGTTCACCGCGCGGGATACGGTCGAGGAACTGCTCAAACACGCCGACCTCGCCATGTATCACGCCAAGAGCGCCGGGCGCAACACGCTGCGCTTCTTCGATCCGGCAATGCAGGCCCGACTCGACGAGCGCAGCGCCCTGGAAGCCGAGCTGCGCAAGGCGATACAGCACGGGCAGCTCCAGCTTTACTACCAGGCGCAAATCGACGCCAGCAACCGCGTGCTCGGCGCGGAAACGCTGCTGCGCTGGCTGCACCCACAGCGCGGACCGATCGCGCCAGGCGACTTCATACCGCTGGCGGAAGAGTCCGGACTGATCCTGCCCATCGGCCGCTGGGTGCTTGAAACCGCCTGCGCACAACTGGCAGCCTGGTCGGTGGATGAACGCGCCCGCGAGCTGGTGCTGGCGGTCAACGTCAGCGCCCGCCAGTTTCACCAGCCCGACTTTGTCGAACAGGTAACGGAGGCGCTTCGACTCAGTGGCGCCGATCCGCGGCGACTGAAGCTGGAACTGACGGAAAGCATGGTGCTGGACAATGTCGAGGACACCATCGAAAAAATGCAGCGGCTGAAAGCGCTGGGCATCAGCTTTTCGATGGACGACTTCGGTACCGGATACTCCTCGCTGTCCTACCTGACCCGGCTGCCGCTGGACCAGATCAAGATCGACCGCTCCTTCGTGCTCAATCTGCCCAGCGACACCAATGACGGAATAATCGCCCGGACCATCATTACCATGGGCCGCAGCCTGGCCCTCGAGGTGATCGCCGAGGGCGTGGAAACCACGGGGCAGCGGGAGTTCCTCGAACGTCACGGTTGCCATGCCTATCAGGGCTACCTGTATGGCAAACCCCTGCCGGTGGCCGATTTCGAGACCTTGCTGGCGACCGGCCGCGGACCCAGCCCATGAGCGGCCGCGCCACCGCACCGCTTTCGCTGGGCTCGCGCGTCGCGCTGGGTGTCGCGCTGCTGATCGGCCTGACCTCGCTCGGCATGATGACGCTGCTCGCTTCCTACCAGCGCGACGGCTTCGTCGCCGACCGGCAGGTACTGCTCGACGCCACGGCCCGCTTCGACGAGGAGAGGCTGCGCGAACAGATCGATATCTTGCGCCGCGACCTCCTGTTTCTCGCCGAAACCCCGCCGACACGCGGTATCGTCGCCGCGACGCGGCACGGCGGCGTCGATCCGCGCGATGGTGTCCCGCTCAAGAACTGGACCCGACGCCAGGAAGAAATTTCCCTGGCCTTCGCCACCGCGCGCCCGCATTACCTGAGGGTCCGCTTCGTCGGCCTTGCCGACCACGGCCTGGAGCTCCTTCGCGTCGAGCAGCACAACGGACGCGCCGTGATCGTCGGGCGCGACCAGTTGCAGCGCCAGCCGGACGGAACCGGAGTCGAGGCCGTGCGACGGCTGGCGCCCGGCCAGGCGCACCTGTCGGAGATCACCACCGAAGCCACCGGCACAAACCAGCAGGTGGCGGAGATACCGGTACTGCGCGCCACCGCTCCCGTGCATGACGCGGACGGGGCGCTGTTCGGCATCATGATCATCGACCTGGACTTCCGCCACCTGCTGCACAGCCTCTCGCCCGGCTCGACGCCGAAGATATCGGTCCGCGTCGCCAATCCGTCCGGCGACTACCTGATTGATCCGGCGGCTGACCACGCCGGCACCGGATCCGACCCCGGTCGGATCCGGCGCTGGCAGGATGAATTCCCGGGCTTGCAGCCGCCGTCGTCAACCACGGCGGCGAGTTCGCCCTTGCAGCGCCTGACCACCACGGCGGGAGCGATGTATGCCGCGGCGCATCGGCTTGCCTTCGATCCCTTGCGGGCGGAGCGCCATCTGCTGCTGATCTACAGCTTTCCCGCCACGGCGGTGGACTCCTACGTTGCAGACGTGCGCCAGCAAATGGTCGCCGGCATCGCCGCCGCCAGCTTGTTGATCCTCATCCTGCTGCTGTGGCTGGTGCGGCGCACCTTCGCCCCGCTCGATCGGCTGACCAGCGCCACGAAGGCGATTAGCGCCGGGCACTACGACGCACCGCTGCCCGAGAGCGGCGCCGGCGAACTCGGCACCCTGGTGCAAGGTTTCCGCGCCATGCAGGAGAGCATCGCCTTGCGCGACGAGCGGAATCGCCTGATCGTCGAAACCGCGATCGACGGTTTCTGGACGACCGACACGGAGGGGCGCATCCTCGACGTGAATGAGGCCTATGTCCGGCTTTCGGGCTACACGCGCGAGGAGTTGCTGACCATGCGTGCAACCGACCTGGATGTGGCTGAAAGCCCGGAGCTGCTCCGCCAGCACGTCCGCGAAATTCGCCTGACCGGCAAATATTGCTTTGAAACAACCCATCGCCGCAAGGATGGCACAG
>JAIOPW010000362.1 GCA_021413665.1 Rhodocyclales bacterium
CACCACGCCGGTGAACCAGTTGCTCTATGACGGCTTGCAGGTACTCCAGCACCGCGGTCAGGATGCGGCCGGCGTCGCCACGGCCGAAGGCGGGCGCTTCCACATGCACAAGGGCTCCGGCCTGGTGCGCGACGTCTTCCGTACCCGCAACATGCGCAGCCTGGTGGGCAACTGGGGCATCGGCCATTGTCGCTACCCGACCGCCGGCTCGGCCGACAACGCCGCCGAGGCGCAGCCCTTCTACGTCAACTCGCCCTTCGGCCTGATGCTGGCGCACAACGGCAACCTGACCAATGCCGACCAGTTGAAGCAGGACATGTTCCTGCAGGACCTGCGCCACATGAACACCAACTCCGATTCGGAGGTGCTGCTCAACGTACTGGCGCACGAACTGCAGGCCGCGTCGACCAAGTATCAAGTCGATGCCGAGACCATCTTCAAGGCGGTGGCCGGCGTGCATCGCCGCGTCAAGGGCGCCTATGCCGTGGTGGCGATGATCGCCGGCTACGGGCTGCTGGCCTTCCGCGACCCCTACGGCATTCGTCCGCTGGTGATGGGCAAGAACGAGACGCCACAGGGCACCGAATACATGGTGGCGTCGGAGAGCGTGGCCATCGATACCCTGGGTTTCAAGATGCTGCGCGATGTCGAGCCCGGTGAAGCGGTGCTGATCGACATGCGCGGCAATTTCGTCAGCCGGCAGTGTGCCGAACGCACCCTCCATGCACCCTGCATGTTCGAGTTCGTCTATCTGGCGCGTCCCGACTCGGTGATGGACGGAATTTCGGTGTATGAGACGCGGGCCAAGATGGGCGACTACCTGGCCGACAAGATTCGTCTCACCATGCCGCATCTGGATATCGACGCGGTGATCCCGATTCCGGATTCGAGCCGGCATTCGGCGATGGAACTGGCGGCGCGGTTGAACCTTCCCTACCGCGAGGGCTTCGTCAAGAACCGCTACATCGGCCGCACCTTCATCATGCCCGGCCAGGCGACGCGGCGGAAATCCGTGAGGCAGAAACTCAATGCCATCACCCAGGAGTTCAAGGGACGCAACGTGCTGCTGGTGGACGATTCCATCGTACGCGGTACCACCAGTCGCGAAATCATCATGATGGCGCGCGAAGCCGGCGCGAAGAAGGTCTATTTCGCCTCCGCTTCGCCGCCGGTGCGCTTTGCCAATGTCTATGGCATCGACATGCCGACGCGCAGCGAACTGATTGCCGCCTACCGCAATGACGACGAGATTTGTCGCGAGATCGGCGCCGATGCACTGATCTACCAGGATCTCGATGCTCTCAAGGCGGCGGTGCGCTCGGTCAATCCGACCGTGACCCAGTTCGAGACCTCCTGTTTCGACGGCAGCTACATAACCGGCGACGTTACCTCCGCCTATCTGCAAAGCATGGAGGACAGGCGATCCGCCCGGCCGTTGCCCAAGCCCGACGACAACGACGGATTCGACGGCCCGGACGGGGAACAGCTCGACCTGAACCTGGTGCAGGCCGGATGAGCCGGTCGGACAATCCGGACTGGTCCTTCGACACCCTGGCGGTGCGGGCGGGTCAGGAGCGCAGCCAGTTCAACGAACACTCCGAAGCGCTTTACCTCACCTCGAGCTTCGTCTTTGAAAACGCGGCGCAGGCGGCGGCACGTTTCTCCGGCGCCGAACCGGGCAATGTCTACGCGCGCTTCACCAACCCCACCGTCACCGCGATGCAGGAGCGGTTGGCGGCGCTGGAAGGCGCCGAGGCCTGCATTGCCACCGCCACCGGCATGGCGGCGATCCTGAGCACCGTAATGGCGTTGATGAAAGCGGGCGAGCACATCGTTGCCTCGCGCAGCATCTTCGGCGCGACGCAGCAATTGTTCGGCAACATCCTGCCACGCTTCGGCGTCGATACCAGCTTTGTCGACCGGAATACGGTCGAGGCTTTTCGCACCGCGATGCGCCCGACCACGAAGCTGGTGTTCATCGAGACGCCGTCGAACCCGCTGACCGAAGTCTTCGACATCGTGGCACTGGCGGGCGTGGCGCATGCCGCCGGCGCGCTACTGGTGGTCGACAACTGCTTCTGCACCCCGGCCCTGCAACGCCCCCTGGAGCTGGGTGCCGACTTGGTGATTCATTCCGCCACCAAGTACCTTGACGGGCAGGGCCGCGTACTGGGCGGCGCCGTGTGCGGCGCCAAGGCGCCGGCCGAAGAGATTTTCAAATTCCTGCGCACCGCGGGACCGAGCCTGTCGCCGTTCAACGCCTGGGTAATCCTCAAGGGCCTCGAAACCCTGTCGGTGCGGATGAAGGCGCAGTCGGACAATGCCCGGGAAATGGCGCATTGGCTGGAGGCGCAGCCGCAGGTGGCGAGGGTGTTCTATCCCGGGCTGGCTTCGCATCCGCAATACGAACTGGCGATGCGGCAGCAGAGCAGCGGCGGCGCCATCGTCTCTTTCGAGGTCAAGGGCGAGCGCGCCGCAGCCTGGCGAGTGGTGGACAACTGCCGGCTGCTGTCGATCACCGCCAACCTGGGCGACACCAAGACCACCATCACGCATCCGGCCTCGACCACTCACGGCCGCATCTCCGCGGAGGCGCGGGCGGCGTCCGGGATAGGCGAAGGCTTGTTGCGGATTGCCGTCGGGCTGGAAAGCCCGGCCGACCTGCAGGCCGATCTGGCGCGCGGTTTGCGCTAGTTAGAGCAGTCGATCCGGCGCACTCCGGCGGGACCGATTTCCAGCGCGTCACCGCGACCCGTATCCCAGTCGGACAATACCCAGCGTTCGGCGTTGCCGGCGGCGAGCGCGATGTTCTCGCGCCCAGGACGATGCGTGTGGCCGTGGATAAGTCGGGTGCAGCCGTGAGCTGTCAGCGCCGCGCGGATTGCACCGGCATTGGCATCCATGATTTCAGCGGTCTTGCCCTGCATGGCTTCGGCGCTGCGCCGACGCAGGTTTTCGACTTCGGCGCGGCGCTCGGGCAGGGGGCGCGCAAGAAAGTTCGCTTGCCACTCCTTGGCGCGCACCATG
>JAIOPW010000363.1 GCA_021413665.1 Rhodocyclales bacterium
TACCAGACCCGCGTCGGCGAGCGCGGCCTCAAGCTTTCCGGCGGCGAGAAGCAGCGCGTCGCCATCGCGCGGGCGCTGCTGAAGAACCCGCCGATCCTGATCTTCGACGAAGCGACTTCGGCGCTCGACTCCAAGACCGAAAAGGCCATCCAGGCGCAACTGGAGCAGGTGGCCGTCGGCCGCACCACGCTGATCATCGCCCATCGCCTGTCAACGGTGATGAACGCCGACGAGATCCTGGTGCTCGACGCCGGTCGCATCGTCGAGCGCGGCGCGCACCGCGCGCTGCTGGAAAGCAATGGCCTGTATGCCCAGATGTGGGCCCTGCAGCAGCAAGACTTGATCGAAGCCTGACTCGGGAGGCCGCCATGAGCACGCGCAGCAGAATGCTTCTTCCTTTCGTCCTCTCCGTCCTCGCCGTTCCCGTTCTGGCGCAGCCGGCAACAGATCTGGGCGGCACGCTGAAAAAGATCAGGGACAGCGGCGGCATCACGCTGGGCATCCGCGAATCCTCCTATCCGCTGTCCTACCTCGACGACAGGCAGCAGCCGGTGGGGTATCACATCGACGTCTGCAACCGCATCGTCGATGCGGTCAAGGCCCAGCTCAAACTGCCGGCGCTGAAGGTGCAGCATCAGGCCGTGACCTCGCAGAACCGCATCCCGCTGGTCAGCAACGGCACGGTCGATCTCGAATGCGGCTCGACCACCAACAACGAGGCGCGGCAGAAGCAGGTGGCCTTCGCACCGACCACCTTCGTCACCAACGTGCGCATGGCGGTGAAAAAGGCCTCGGGCATCCGCAGCCTCGACCAGCTCGGCGGCAAGCCGGTGGCCACCACCACCGGCACCACCAGCGTGCAACTGATGCGCGCCCACGAGAAGGGCAAGGGCATCGACTTCAGGGAGGTCTATGGCAAGGACCACGCCGACGCCTTCCTGATGCTGGAGACCGACCGTGCCGTGGCCTTCGTCATGGACGACAACCTGCTCGCCGGCCTCATCGTCAGCTCGAAGTCGCCGGCCGACTACGCCATTGTCGGCGAGGTGCTCAACGTCGAGCCGATCGCCATCATGCTGCGCCGCGATGATCCCGCTTTCAAGAAGCTGGTCGATGCGGCCGTGACCGGCCTGATGAAAAGCGGCGAACTGGACACGCTCTACACGCGCTGGTTTCTCTCGCCGATCCCGCCGAAGAACGCCAACCTCAACTTTCCCATGAGCGAAACTCTGAAGGCCCTGATCAAGGCGCCGAACGATGCGCCGGCCGAGAGCTTCAACAAGAAGTAAGGGTCAATGCCGGTGCGCTCTGCGTACCTGGGATTCCGCCTTGCCGGCCCGCGAAGCGGAATTCCCGGCAGGCAAGGTCCGGGCAGGTAACGGCGACAAGAGATGAACTACCACTGGAACTGGGGCATCTTCCTCGAACAGGTCAAGGCGGGCGACGAAACCTACCTGGCCTGGCTGTTCACCGGTCTGGGCTGGACGCTGGCCGTCTCGCTGACGGCATGGCTGATCGCGCTGACGATCGGCATCGCCGTCGGCGCCCTGCGCACCGCGCCTTCGCGCCTGCTGGTGCTGCTCGCCAATGCCTGGGTCGAGCTGTTCCGCAACATCCCGCTGCTGGTGCAGATGTTCCTCTGGTTCTTCGTCGTGCCGGAATTTTTGCCGCGCGAGTGGTCGCTGTGGGTCAAGCAGGAGATGCCGGCCAAGGAGTTTGTCACCGCCGCACTATGCCTCGGCTTCTTCACTTCGTCGCGCGTCGCCGAGCAGGTGCGCGCCGGCGTCGGCAGCCTGCCGCGCGGCCAGCGCGATGCTTCGCTGGCGCTGGGCCTGACGCTGGGGCAGGCCTACCGCCACGTGATCCTGCCGCAGGCGCTGCGCATCGTCATTCCGCCGCTGACCTCGGAATTCATGAACGTGTTCAAGAACTCCTCGGTGGCCTTCGCCATCGGCGTGCGCGGCATGGCGCTGATCGAGGCCCGCACGCGGGTGCCGGGCCTGATCGCGAGGTCGGGTTAACGTGAAACATTTCCTTCGGAGCGAGTGGGCATCGTCGAGCGAAGCGAGCCGAACATCCGGAGTGGCTTTGCCCGCGTCGTTTGCGGGCTTAGCCCACTCCGCAGGGGCATCATCAGTAGCCCCCCGTGAGGGGGGACGGGGGGGCGGGCCTTCAATTAGCCTTTCGCGTGTTTCATCACCAGAAGGCGGCTCACCCTGCCATGAGCGTTAGAGCATGGGCGAGTTCGACTTCAGCGTCTGGCAACCGAGCCTGCCTTTCATCCGCGACGGCCTGCTGTTCACGCTGCGCCTGACGCTGGTGGCGATGACGGGCGGCATCGTCATCGGCACCCTGCTGGCGTTGGCGCGGCTCTCGCCGATCGCGCCGCTGGCGCGCATCGCCGGCGCCTATGTCGACCTGATGCGCTCGATCCCGCTGGTGCTGGTGATCCTCTGGTTCTTCCTCGTAATCCCCTTCATCACCGGATCGCCGGTCGGCGCGGAGACTTCGGCGATCATCACCTTCACCGCCTTCGAGGCGGCCTTCTATTGCGAGATCATGCGCTCGGGCATCCAGAGCGTGCCGCGCGGCCAGGTCAATGCGGCGTTCGCGCTGGGCCTCGGCCGGGCGCAGGCGATGATCCATGTGATACTGCCGCAAGCCGTGCGCAACATGCTGCCGGTGCTGCTGACGCAGACCATCGTGCTGTTCCAGGACACTTCGCTGGTGTATGCGATCGGCGCCAAAGACATGCTCAAGGCGGCCGACGTGGTGGGCAAGAATTACAATCGGCCGGTGGAAATGATCGTGCTCTCGGCCCTGATCTATTTCGCCATCTGCTTCAGCCTGTCGCTGGCCGTGAGGCAACTGCAAAAACGCGTCGCCATCATCCGCTGAAAGACCTCATGATCGAAATCCGCAATGTCTCGAAATGGTACGGCCAGACCCAGGTGCTGAACGGCTGCAACACCCATGTCGCCAAGGGCGAGGTGGTGGTGGTCTGCGGCCCGTCGGGCTCGGGCAAATCGACGCTGATCAAATGCGTGAACGGCCTCGAACCCTTCGCGCAGGGCACGATCACGGTCGATGGCGTTTCGGTGGGCGACCCGAAGACCGACCTGCCGCGCCTGCGCGCCCGGGTCGGCATGGTGTTCCAGCATTTCGAACTGTTCCCGCACATGAGCGTGGAGCAGAACCTGGCGCTGGCCCAGGTCAAGGTGCTGGGCCGCAGCGTTGAGGAGGCCGCCGCGCGCGGCGTCGCGCTGCTCGACCGCGTCGGCCTGCGCGAGCATGCCGCCAAGTTTCCCGGCCAGTTGTCCGGCGGCCAGCAGCAGCGCGTGGCGATTGCCCGCGCCCTGGCGATGGACCCGATCTGCCTCTTGTTCGACGAGCCCACCTCGGCGCTCGATCCGGAAATGATCGGCGAGGTGCTCGACGTCATGGTCGAACTGGCGCGGACCGGCATGACCATGATGTGCGTCACCCACGAGATGGGTTTTGCGCGCAAGGTGGCCCGGCGCGTGGTCTTCATGGACCATGGCGAGATAGTCGAAGACGCGCCCGTCGCGCAGTTTTTCGACGCCCCGGCCAGCGAGCGGGCGAAGAGCTTCCTGGCCCGCATCCTGCGCCACTGATCGTGGTATTGAAGACAGTAATTGTGCCGGCGCCCGGCGCCGGTAAGATTTCCCGCTTGACCTTCGAAAGGAACGGACTCATGCGGATTGCGACCCGGCTGGCGGGTGCGCTCGCGGCCATTGCGGCGTGCTGGCTTGTCGGCCCGACGACACTGGCGCAGGGGGCACACTCGAATGCGCTCACCGAAGCCCGCGACCTCGCCGCCGATGCGCGCCTCGCCGCGGCCCGGGGTGTGCCGCTGGTGGTGCTCTACAGCCGCGACGGTTGCGGTTGGTGCGAGAAACTGCGACGCGAGCATCTCGGCCCGCTGTCGCGCGATCCCGCGGTGCCCGCCCTGGTGCGCGAACTGCCCATGGATCGCGCCACGCCCCTGATCGATTTCGCCGGCCGCCGTACCACCAGCGCCGACTTTTCGCGGCGGCTCAAGGCCAGCTTTGCGCCCACCGTGATGTTCCACGGTCCCGACGGCGCGGCACTGGCGGAACCGATCGTCGGCTTTCTTCTGGCCGATTTCTACGCCGCCCATCTGGAGCGGGCGATCCAGGAAAGCCAGGCCCGCCTGCAACAAGCGAAACAGCCATGAATATGACCACGCCCACTCCCGCCACCGACAAGGATCAGCCGCTGCGCGACGACATCCGCCTGCTCGGCCGCCTGCTCGGCGACACCGTGCGCGAGCAGGAAGGCGCCGAACTTTTCGAGCGCGTCGAGGAGATCCGCCGCCTTTCGCTGCGCTTTCATCGCGACGACGACCTTGCCGCGCGCGAAGAGATGGAGGCCGTGCTGCAACAATTGCCGCGCGAGCGGACCAACATGGTGGTGCGGGCCTTCAGCTACTTTTCGCACCTGGCCAACATCGCCGAGGACCAGCACCACATCCGGCGCTCGCGCGCCCACGTCCGCGCCGGCGCGCAGCCACGCGAGGGCAGCCTGGCGCTGGCGGTGCAGCGGGCGCTCGGTGCCGGTGCCGATGCCGGCACGCTGGGCAATTTCTTCAAGGGCGCCCAGGTGCGGCCGGTGCTGACGGCGCACCCGACCGAAGTACAGCGCAAGAGCATCCTCGATTGCCAGTGGAAGATCGCGCGCCTGCTCGACGAGCGCGACCGCACCGATCTGTCGCCGGAGGAGCAGGCCGAGCACGCCGAAGCCCTGCGCCGCGCCGTGCTGCGCCTGTGGCAGACGCGCATGCTGCGACGGGCCAAGCTCTCGGTGATGGACGAAGTCAATAACGCGCTGTCCTTCTATGACACGACCTTCCTGCGCGAATTGCCCAGGCTCTACAACGCCTGCGAAGACCATCTGGCGGCGGTCGTTCCCGGCTGGAAGGAGCGCGGCGCGGCCGAGTTGCCGCCCTTCCTCCATCCCGGCTCCTGGATCGGCGGCGACCGCGACGGCAACCCCTTCGTCACCGCCGAAATACTCGACAGCGCGATGCGTGCGCAAAGCCGCAAGGCGATCGGCTTCCTGCTCGAGCAACTGCACCAGCTCGGCGCCGAGCTGTCGACCACCACTTCGCTGATCTCGGTGCCCGACGTGGAACTGATGCGCCTGGCGGAACAATCGCCCGATCGCAGTCCGCACCGGCTCGACGAGCCTTATCGCCGCGCCATCGCCGGTTTCTACGCGCGGCTGGCGGCCACCGCCCTGCGCCTCGACCAGCTCGAAGCACCGCGCCATGCCGTGGCCGAGTCCGAACCCTATGCTACGGCCGCCGAATTCGCCGCCGACCTCGACGTGCTGCACCGTTCCCTGATCAGCCACAAGTGCGGCCTGCTCGGCCGTGGCCGCCTGCGCCGCCTGCGCCATGCCGTCGCCATCTTCGGCTTCCACCTGGCGCCGCTCGACCTGCGGCAGAACTCGGACGTCCATGCCCGCACCGTCGCCGAACTGCTCGCCATCGCCCGCCCCGGCACCGATTATCAGGCGCTCGACGAGTCCGGCAAGACCGACGGCGTCTCCGACATCCTCGAAGTTGCCGTGCTGCTGAAGGAAGTCGGCCTGCTGCGGCCGCTGGAACACGCGCTGGACGTCAACATCGTGCCGCTGTTCGAGACCATCGGCGACCTCGCCAACGCCGGCCCGATCATGGACCGGCTGCTGGCGAACCCGCTCTACAACCGGCTGCTGGGTTCACGCCGGGCCTTGCAGGAATGCATGCTCGGCTATTCCGACAGCAACAAGGACGGCGGCTTCCTGACTTCCGGCTGGGCGCTGTACCGGGCCGAGATCGCGCTGACGCAGGTCTTCGCCCGCCACGGCATCACGCTGCGCCTGTTCCATGGCCGCGGTGGTTCGGTCGGTCGCGGCGGCGGCCCGAGCTACCAGGCCATCCTCGCCCAGCCGCAGGGCGCGGTGCAGGGGCAGATACGCATTACGGAACAGGGCGAAGTCATCGCCTCCAAGTATGCCAATCCGGAACTCGGCCGCCGCAATCTGGAGATCCTCGCCGCCGCCACG
>JAIOPW010000364.1 GCA_021413665.1 Rhodocyclales bacterium
CCTGAGCCAAAGCCCACGCTCGAGCCCGACCGCAGCGCTTACGAATGCATCCTCGAGACGGCACAGCTCGACGCCTGGCTGGTGCGCCTCGATGCCGCGCAGCTGGTCTCTCTCGACACCGAGACCACCGACCTCGACCCGATGCAGGCGCGGCTGGTCGGCATTTCCTTCGCCATCGAGGACGCGCATGCCGCCTATCTGCCGCTGGGCCACAGCTATGCCGGCGCGCCGGCGCAACTGCCGCTGGGCGAAACGCTGGCGAAGCTCAAGCCCTGGCTGGAATCACCGGGCCACGGCAAGCTCGGCCAGCACCTCAAGTACGACCGCCATGTCTTCGCCAACCACGGCGTAGCTTTGCGCGGTGTCGTCGAGGACACGTTGTTGCAGTCCTACGTGCTGGAATCGGACAAGGCGCACGACCTCGGCGCGCTCGCCGCGCGCCACTGCGGCCTGGCTACGATCAGCTACGACGCCGTCACCGGCAAAGGCGCCAACCGTATTTCCTTCGCCCAGGTCGATGTTGCGCACGCCGCCGACTACGCCGCCGAGGATGCCGACGTCACCTTGCGCGTGCATCGGGTGCTGCGCCCGCAACTCGCGGCCGAACCGGAACTGGAAAGCCTCTACCGCGACCTCGAGCTGCCCATCGCCGAAGTGTTGTTCCGCATCGAACGCAACGGCGTGCTGATCGACGCAGCGACCCTGGCGCAGCAAAGTGACGAGCTCGGACGCAAGATCATGGCGCTCGAAGCCGAGGCACAGGCGCTGGCCGGCCAGCCCTTCAACCTCAATTCACCGAAGCAGCTCGCCGAAATCCTGTTCAACCAGCAGGGCCTGCCGGTGGTGAAGAAGACGCCTTCCGGCGGTCCCTCGACCGACGAGGAAGTGCTGGAAAAGCTGGCCGAGGACTACCCGTTGCCGAAGAAGATCCTCGAACACCGCAGCTTCGCCAAACTGAAAAACACCTACACCGACAAGCTGCCGAAGATGATCAATCCGGCCACCGGCCGCGTGCACACCAGCTTCGGCCAGGCCACCGCCGTGACTGGACGGCTGGCGTCGACCGACCCCAACCTGCAGAACATTCCGATCCGCACCGCCGA
>JAIOPW010000365.1 GCA_021413665.1 Rhodocyclales bacterium
TCCCAGGCCACCACCTGGCCCGGCCCCTTCTCCCAGTGCGGCTCATAGACATGCTTGCGGATCAGGTGGCTGCCCACCTGCTCCAGCCATTCGGGTTCGATGCGGGCGACGCATCTGGCAAACAATCGTGAGGTTTCCACAATCTCGGCGGCGACGATCCAGCGCCCGGCCTTCTTCACCAGGCTGGAGCCGGGATGGATGTAGAAGCGGATGCCGCGCGCACCGAGGTAGTTCTTGTCTTCCTCGCTGACAAGGCCGATGTGACCGAGCAGACCGGTCAGCAGGGCCTTGTGGATCGCCTCGTAGGAAGCGGGAATCTGGTTCTCCTTCCAGCCATGCTCATGGCACAGGGTCATCAGCTGGCCATGCACGTCGCGCCACTCGCGCAGGCGCAGCCAGTTGATGAAGTTCTGCCGGCACCACAGGCGCTGCTTGTTGCTGGTCTCATGCTTCCAGATTTCGTCGCCGGCGGCCCAGAGCTTCAGGTAGGACAGGAACTCGGATTTCTCGTCCTTCCATTTGGCATGGGCCTGGTCGGCGGTGCCCGCATGCTCCTGCGGCCGGTCGCGCGGGTCCTGGGTACCCAGGGCGGCGGCGATGATGAGCACCTCGCGCAGGCAGTTGTGCTCGCGCGCGGCGAGGATCATGCGGCCGATCTTCGGGTCGAGCGGCAGCTTCGCCAGCTCGAAACCGACTTGCGTCAGTTCCTTCGTCGTCTCGTCGATGGCGCCGAGCTCCGCCAGGAGTTGATAACCGTCAGCGATCATGCGCGGCGCCGGGGCCTCAAGGAAGGGGAAATCCTCGACATCGCCAAGATGCAGCGACTTCATGCGCAGGATTACGCCGGCAAGACTCGAACGCAGGATCTCCGGTTCGGTGTAGGGCGGGCGCTTGCTGAAATCCTCCTCGTCGTAGAGCTTGAAGCAGACGCCGGCCGAAACCCGGCCGCAGCGCCCCGCGCGCTGGCTGGCCGCCGCGCGCGAAATCGGCTCGACCTGCAATTGCTCGATCTTGTTGCGATGCGAGTAGCGCTTGACGCGCGCCAGCCCCGAGTCGATCACGTAACGGATGCCGGGCACGGTCAGCGAAGTCTCGGCGACGTTGGTCGCCAGCACCACGCGGCGACCCTGGTGCGAAGCAAACACGCGCCCCTGTTCCGCTGCCGTCTGGCGCGCGAACAACGGCAGCACTTCCAGTCCTGGCGGGTGGTGCTTGCGCAGTGCCTCGGCGGCCTCGCGGATCTCGCGCTCGCCGGGCAGGAACACCAGCACATCACCGGGACCTTCACGATGAGCTTCGTCCACCGCATCGACGATGGCGTCGTTGAGGTCGCCGTCCTTCTTCTCTTCCCAGGGGCGAAAGCGGGTCTCGATCGGATACAGGCGACCGGAAACCTCGATCACCGGGGCCCCCTCGAAGTGCTTGCTGAAACGCTCGGCGTCGAGCGTGGCCGAGGTGACGATGAGCTTCATGTCGCGCCGCTTCGGCAGCAGTTGCTTGAGGTAGCCGAGCAGGAAATCGATGTTGAGGCTGCGCTCGTGGGCCTCGTCGATCAGGATCGTGTCGTACTGGCGCAGCAGCGGGTCGGTCTGGGTTTCGGCAAGCAGGATGCCGTCGGTCATCAGCTTTATGTAGGAGGACGGCGTGACCTTGTCGGTGAAGCGGATCTTGAAGCCGACATGGCGACCGAGTTCCGAGTTCAGTTCCTGCGAGATGC
This sequence comes from Rhodocyclales bacterium, assembly GCA_021413665.1. Lineage (GTDB taxonomy): Bacteria > Pseudomonadota > Gammaproteobacteria > Burkholderiales > Rhodocyclaceae > Sulfuritalea. Next base: position 1,718 of record JAIOPW010000365.1, read on the forward strand.
GCGTCGCCGTGGCGCGCGCGGCAATGCGCCGCGGCTGGGTGTGGCCGATCAGGCCGTTCAGCCCGCGTCCGATTTCGAGGCAGATCTTGGGCAGTTGCGTGGTCTTGCCGGAACCGGTTTCGCCGCAGATGACGACGACCTGGTGCTTCAGTATCGCCTCGCCGATCTCGGCGCGGCGCAGGTTGACCGGCAAGGTTTCATCGTAGGTCAGCGCTGGCCGCGCCGCCCGTCGTGCCTCGGGGTCGAACCTCATTGCGCCAGCTTGTGGATGGTGAAAATGCCTAGCCCGGTCATCAGCAACGAACCGAACAGGTGCGCGGTGGCAGCAGCAGCGGCCCAGCCGTAGCGTGCGTTCTGGATCAGGTGCACCACCTCGGCGGACAGGGTCGAAAAGGTGGTCAGCGCGCCGAGGAAGCCGGTGACGAAGAACAGCTTGAGCTCGGGCGGCATCTCGGCATTGATATGAAACACCGCGACCGCAACGCCGACCAGATAGCCACCGATCAGGTTGGCGGCCAGCGTCCCCATCGGCACCGCCACAAACACGGGATTGAGCCAGAGCCCCAGGCCATAGCGCAGCCAGGCGCCCAATACGGCGCCGACTCCAATCGCAAGAAGGGCAGTCGCATTCATAGGGGCCAATTCTACGTCGCAACGGTAGAATTGCCGCTTTGCACCACCCTGCCGCCGACCATGGCCGAACTCGACAAGCCCTCCAACTTCATCCGCCACATCATCGACGCCGACCTCAAGACCGGCAAGTACGCGCAACGCCACTGGAGCGGGA
>JAIOPW010000366.1 GCA_021413665.1 Rhodocyclales bacterium
TCAGGCAGGCGCAGGCTGTGCGCGAGCAGCAGGCCTTCGCACTCCACCAGCGGAAATTCGCCGAAGATCACGCGCGTTCGCCGCGGTAGCGAACCTGGATCACTTCGGCCAGGATGGATACGGCGATCTCGGCCGGTGAGCGGCCACCCAGGTCGAGGCCGATCGGCGAATGAATGCGTCCGGTGAGTTCACCAAGACCGGCGGCGCGCAAACGCTCCAGGCGCTTTTCATGCGTGCGCCGACTGCCCAGCGCGCCGATGTAGAAGAGCGCGCTTGGCAGCGCCAGTTCCAGCGCGGGATCATCGAGTTTCGGATCATGGGAGAGCGCCACCAGCGCCGTCTTGTCATCGAGCCCGAGACGCGCCAGCGCCTCGTCGGGCCACTCGTCGCTGAGCTGCACGCCGGGGAAGCGCTCGGGCGAGGCGAAGGCCCCGCGCGGATCGATGACGATGACCTCGAAGCCGGCGGCAGCGGCCATCGGCGCCAGCGCCTGGGCGATATGCACGGCGCCGACGATCAGCAGGCGTGGCGAGGGCACGTAGGCCCGCGCGAACAAACCCTCGTCGCCGGCAAGCGGCGTCGAGCGTCCCGAAACCAGCAGGCTGCGTGCTTCGACCAGCTGCCCAGCCGACAGGGAGAACTCTCCTTCGATCGCTCCCGAATCCAGCAGGCACTGCACGCCGTCACCCAGGCGTGTCACCACGACCAACGCCTGGCGCTGCCTTTGCGCCGCGGCGATTCTAGCCAGCGCCGCGCTCTTCATTCCACCGGTTCCACGAAGACCTGCACCCGGCCGCCACAGGCCAGCCCCACTTGCCAGGCCTGCTCGTCGCTGACGCCGAATTCCAGTAACTGCGGGCGGCCATTGGCCATCACTTGCGCGGCGGCATCGATCACGGCGCCCTCGATGCAGCCGCCGGAGACCGATCCGACGAAATGCCCGGCGTCATCGACCGCAAGGTGGCTGCCCTCGGGACGTGGCGAGGAACCCCAGGTGCTGACCACCGTGGCCAGCGCAGCGGACTTGCCGGCTGCCCGCCATTGCCGGAGCGTCTCAAACAGGGAATCGTCGTCTGCGTTCATTTTGGCTATCCATCCCATTCAGCGCCATACCCGAGCGCAATGAGTTCATCCACTTTATAGACTCGCGAATCAGGCGGCAATTGCCTCAAACAAGAACGCGCTCCAGGCCTTGGCCGCCGTGTCCGCTTTGCATTGCAACAAACCGCGCCCCGCAAAATAAATCAAGAAACCCTTTCATACGGATTGACATTCCGGCAACTCTTTGCATACAGTGTACCGTATCCTGAATTGGACTTGCCACCTGAAGGACGGGAGACGGATTCGCCCGGCCTCAATCCATCTCTGATCCAAGATCGCAGCCCGGCCCGAATCGACCAGAATAACCATCGAGGAGACAAACATGCAACAGACCCGTGTCACGCTGGAACAGAACGAGATCCCGACCCACTGGTACAACGTCGTCGCGGACATGCCCAATCCGCCGCTGCCGCCGCTGGCACCCGATGGCAACCCGGTGACTCCGGAACAGATGCTGGCGATCTTCCCCGGCAATCTGCTCGAACAGGAAATGAGCGCCGAACGCTGGATCCCGATTCCGGAAGAAGTACGCGAAGTCTATAGCCTGTGGCGTCCGACGCCGCTGATGCGCGCGGTCCGCCTGGAAAAGGTGCTGGGTACGCCCTGCAAGATCTTCTTCAAATACGAAGGTGTCAGCCCGTCCGGTTCGCACAAGACCAACACCTCGGTGCCGCAGGCCTACTACAACAAGCAGGCCGGCTTCTCGCGCCTGACGACCGAAACCGGCGCCGGCCAATGGGGTTCGGCGCTGGCCTTCGCCGGCCAGATGTATGGCATGGACATCCGCATCTACATGGTCAAGATCAGCTACGAACAGAAGCCCTATCGCCGCTCGATGATGCAGACCTGGGGCGCCAACGTCTTCCCGAGCCCGACCGACATGACGAATGCAGGCCGCGATGCGCTGGCCAAGGACCCGAACAACCAGGGCAGCCTGGGCCTGGCAATCTCGGAAGCCGTCGAAGAAGCCGCGTCCCGTGCGGACACGAACTACTCGCTGGGCTCGGTGCTCAACCACGTCCTGTTGCACCAGACCATCATCGGCCAGGAAGCCAAGACCCAGATGGCCAAGATCGGCGAGTATCCCGACATGGTGTTCGCGCCCTGCGGCGGCGGATCGAACTTCGCCGGCATCGCCTTCCCCTTCCTCGCCGACAAGGCCGCCGGCAAGAAGGTGCGCCTGGTGGGTGTCGAGCCGACCTCCTGCCCGTCGATGACCAAGGGCATCTATGCCTATGACTACGGCGATGTTTCCGGCTACACGCCGCTGATGAAGATGTACACGCTGGGCCACAACTTCATGCCGCCGGGCATCCACGCCGGCGGCCTGCGTTACCACGGCGAGTCGCCGCTGGTGTCGCAGCTCTACCACGAGAAGCTGATCGAGGCCGTCGCCGTTCCGCAGGTAGCCACCTTTGCCGCCGGCGTGATGTTCGCCAAGGCCGAGGGCATCATCCCGGCACCGGAATCCTGCCACGGGATTCGCGCCGTGATCGACGAAGCCCTGCGCTGCAAGGAAACCGGCGAAGCCAAAACGCTGCTGTTCTGCCTCTCCGGCCACGGCCACTTCGACATGGCCTCCTACGACCGCTACCTGTCGGGCAAACTGGAGGACTTCGACTATCCGGCGGCGCTGGTGCAGGAAGCGCTGAAGGAACTGCCGAAGGTGGACTGGCCGCCGAAGGCCGCCTGATCCACGACCGCGCGTAGAATCGCGTCCGGGGGAAGGGAGTTTGCCACTCCCTTCCCCTGTTTTTTTCCTCACATACGAGACAACCATGCCATCCGTAGCGCAAGCCTTTGAATGCGACAAGCTGATCCGCTTCCACCACTGCGATCCGGCCGGCATCGTTTTTTATCCGCAGTACTTCGTGCTCTTCAACGAACTGGTCGAGGACTGGTTCAACCAGGGTCTGGCGATCGACTTCGCGCGCCTGCACGTCGAAGACGGAATCGGCATCCCCATGGGCAGCATCGAATGCAAATTCCTGTCACCGAGCAAGGTGGGCGAGACCCTGCGCCTGTCGCTGTCGATCAACCGCATCGGCAAGAGTTCGCTGCAGTTGAACGTCACCGGCAAGTCGGGTGGCGAAACCCGCGTTCAGGCAACGTTGACCGTGGTGCAGGCCTCGCTGAAGACGCGGCGTTCGCTGCCCTTCCCCGACGACATGCGCGCCAGGCTGGAACGCTACGTGGTGCCACCGCCCGGATGAGGCCCCTTTGTCGCGAGTTCTTGCAGCGCGCGCTGGAATTCGGCGATTGAATCCACGGTAATTTCCTCGCCGCATTCATAGCAGTGTGCGCCGTTGGTGCGATCGACCCAGCGGCAGCCGCAATGATCGCAGGCAAGTTCCGGAGCGCCGTGCGGGTTGTAGAAGATCATCGGCAAGCTCCGAGAAAGGCAAGCCCGAGGGACTCGAGAAAATCTTCATAACCGGCGTCCTGCAACTGGGCCTTGTTCCTGAAAAGGAAGAACATGATGTTGCCGCGCCGGATCAGACGCTTGATGGTCTTCAGCATGTCGCCGCCCAACTCCGCCAGCATTGTGTCCATCGCCTCCTGATCAGCCACCAGCAGGACGTCGACACGCGTCGAGGACATCCCGGCAAAGCGCTCGATGCGCACCGACATGCCGCCGTTCTCGATCTCCCAAGCCATCAGCGGTACCTCGGTGGCAACCACCCGCACCCCTTCCAGGCGCTTGCCGGGCAGGATGCCCGATGCTTCGCGTGAAACGAAGCCGATCCGCGAGCCGGCCTCCATATCGACAAACAATTCGCGCTGGCGGTCGAGCATGGACTGCCACTGGCTCATGTCGCCAAACATTTCCCCGAATAGTTGATCCGTCGCGATAGTCATCAGTGTTTGGGCGTTGCCAGTTCCAGCGATTCGATGAAGTCAAGAATTCCGGCCGCTTCCAGCGTATCCCTCCGCTGCAGCAGGAAGGGCTTGATCTGAAGCCGGCGCACGAGACCCGCCATGCAGGATTCGCCTTCGGCACAAACGGCATCCACTGCTGCCTCGCTCATGACAAGCAGCATGCCCCATTCCGGGGGAAAGCGTCCGTCGAAGCTGCAATGCACCCCCGGATGCTTGCCGTCAGGCCACCACAACCATGCCGAGCCGCTCTTCGCCGCGTAATCGTCCTCATCGACAAAGGCCACCGCGAGCGATTCCGTCACCTCACCTTCAGCGGCGGGAAGTACCGCGAGCACTTTCGGCCAGCTTGCCGCATCCAGCCTCATGCGTCGGGTATGACGGCCGTCACCTCGATCTCGACTTTCGCGCCTTCCTCGACAAAACCGGCGACCTGCACCGCGGTCATGGCCGCGTTGTAGCTGCCGATGATCTTGCGGAAGACCGCACCGAGTTCCTTCTGCTTGGCCCAGTATTCCTCCTTGCTGCCGAGGTACCAGGTCATGCGTACGATGTGCTCCGGCGTGGCGCCGGCTTCCTTGAGGACGGCCACGATGTTCTTCAACGCCTGCTCGGCCTGGCTCACGATGTCGGGGCCGGGAAACTTGCATTCCTCGTCCCATCCGACCTGGCCGGCGACGAACACCATCTGGCCGCGAGCCATCACGCCGTGGCTGTAGCCCTTGGCCAGCGGCCAGCCGGGGGGCAGCAATGTCTTCATTTGTTCTCTCCTTGGATAGTTTGGCGCAGCCTGAATCTTTGCAACTTGCCGGTTTCGGTACGCGGCAGCGAAGCGGCGAACTCGACGCTGCGGGGATATTTGTAGGGCGCGATGGTCTGCTTGACGAAGTCCTGCAATTCCCTGGTCAGTTCGGGCGTCGGATCAAAGCCGGGGCGCAGTACGACGATGGCCTTGACGATCTGGCCGCGCTCCTCATCGGCGACGCCGATGACGCCGCACTCGGCCACCTTCGGGTGTCGCAGCAGCGCATCCTCGACCTCGGGCCCGGCAATGTTGTAGCCGGCCGAGATGATCATGTCATCGGTGCGCGAGTGGTAATGGTAGTAGCCGTCGGCGTCGAGCGAATAGGCGTCGCCGGTATAGTTCCAGCCGTTCTTGACGTAGCTCGCCTGGCGCTCGTCGGCCAGGTAGCGGCAGCCGGTCGGCCCTTTCACCGCCAGCTTGCCCACCTCGCCCTCGGCGGCGGGCTTGCCCTCGTCGTTCATGACGCAGGCGAGGTAACCGGGAACCACCTTGCCCGTAGCGCCGGGGAGCGCCTCAGCCTCGTCGGCAGAAATGAAAATGTGCATCAGCTCGGTGGCGCCGATGCCGTCGATCATCTCGATCCCGGTCGCCTCCTTCCACAGTGCGCGCGTCGCCGCCGGCAGGGCCTCGCCGGCCGAAACGCACTTGCGCAGGCTGCTGTTGCGCAGCGGCCCGGCGATAGGCGCGATGGCGCGATATGAGGTCGGCGCCGTGAATAGCACAGTGGCCTTGTATTTGCCGATCGCATCGACCAGGTCCTGCGGCGCGCCCTGCTCCAGCAATACCGTCGAGGCGCCGATGCTGAGCGGAAACAGCAGCAGCCCGCCGAGGCCGAAGGTGAAGGCCAGCGGTGGCGTGCCCATGACGATGTCGTCGGGCACCGGGCGCAGCACATGGGGTGGCCAGCAGACGCAGGACGCCATCACATCGCGATGGAAGTGCATGGTGGCCTTGGGCTGGCCGGTGGTTCCGGATGTGAAGGCGAGGATGCAGGTGTCGTCGCGCGC
>JAIOPW010000462.1 GCA_021413665.1 Rhodocyclales bacterium
GAGCTGATCGGGCACGTCGGCGGCGATCTCCCGAACCAGGTCGAGTCCTTTCGCCCGCGCCGCGGCTTCCTGCGTGCCGCAGGTTTCGGCGATGACCCGCGACAGGGAAAAGTCGCCCTCTTCCAGCGTCAGCCGGTCGGCTTCGATTCGCGAAATGTCGAGCACGTTGTTGATCACCCCGAGCAGATGCCGGGCGGCGCCCATGCTTTTTTCGAGTTGATCGATCTGCTTCGGATCGGTGGCGCGCCGCAGCGCCAGGGTGGTCATGCCCATGATGCCGTTCATCGGCGTGCGCAGTTCGTGGCTCATGTTGGCGAGGAATACGCTCTTGGCGCGGTTGGCGGCCTCGGCCGCGTCACGGGCCGCCGCCAGCTCCGCGGTGCGCGAGAACACCAGCTCTTCGAGGTGGTGGCGGTACTGTTCGAGCTCCTTTTCAACCTGCTTCTTCCCGGTGATGTCGTGGCCGATGCACAGGACTCCGGCCGGCCTGCCATCCTTGTCCAGGATCGCACGGTTGGCCCAGCGGACGAACACCCGCCGGCCGTCGCGTGTCACGTTTTCGTTCTCGTTTTCGCGATGGCTCGCGGGATCATCGACGATGGCCGCGAGCAGTTGCGCCAGGTCGCGGCCCGATTCGGACTCGCGCGGCGGGACGATGGTGCCGACGACATGCCGGCCGAGGATCTCGTCCGCGGAGTAGCCGAAGAAGCATTCGGCGAACTCGTTGAAGTAGGTCACGGTGCCGTCCGGCCCCATGCGCAGGATGATGGCGTTGGCGTTGGTGACCAGTTCGCGGTACTTCGCCTCGCTCGATTCCAGTTCAAGCCCGCGCCGGGTCAGGCGGTCGGTCAGGTGCGAGACTTCGTCGAGGCGGCCCCGATAGGAACGTACCAGCGCCGCGATCAGGAAGGCCGAAAATACCAGCACCGGGGCTTCGACAATCAGCAGCAGTGCCGCCGATATCGGCGGTGGCGCGGGCAGTACCCCGGCCGATTCGGCTGCGTAAAAGCCGGTGCAAACCGCCACCGACGCCGCGGCGACGACGCTGCCGTATCCCGTTCCCAGCCGCCAGGCGGCCATCATGATGATCGGTGGGTAGAACCAGAGCGTAACGGAGCGCAGGCCGCCGTCGAAAGCCGATACCACGGTCGCGTACAGCCAGCTGCCGTATATGAGCACAAGCGCGACAGCCCTCACGCGGCCCCGCGACCAGAGCACCAGCGAGGTCACCGCCATCAGCGCGAGCGCCAGGGGACCCAGTCCCCGCACTGTCCAGACCAGTTCCGGTGTCGCGACATAAACGCTGGCGAGGAAGCCGAGTGCGCCGAGCAAAATGAAGCTGCCGGCTATCAGCGAGAATGACAAGGCCTCCTTCCGCGAAATCGGGAATCCGCTCCAGATTTGCTGCATTTCTGATTCGTGCTTTTTCGAGTCCATCAAGGTTTCCTGTAACGATGGAAGCTTGCGGTTCACATCGTCGGCCTCAAACAGCCTGCCAACGTTGATGTACATCAATGCTATGGCATAAGTAATAGCGCCAGTCGCCCGCAAAATAGTGGCGTCGCCACTGAAACCGATCCAAACACGCCGGGGAGTGGTAAAAATGGGGGACTCGGCTCGGCAACCATCGGCAGAATAGTTCATGAAACCCATTGTTTTCCACGGCACCGACGGCCACCCGCTCGCGGCTTACCGCTTCGACCCGGAGGCGCCGGCCAGGGGGCACGTGGTCATCGCGGCGGCGATGGCGGTGCCGCAATCCTTCTATGCGCCGTTTGCGCGCTACCTCGCGGCCCGCGGCTACACAGCGTGGACCTTCGACTATCGGGGCATCGGCGAATCGCTGACCGGGTCGATGCGCAAGGTCAAGGCCGACCTCGGCGACTGGCTGCGCCTGGACTACGACGCCCTGCTGCGGATGATCGGCGACGCCGCGCCGGCCTCACCCGTGTTTGTCGTCGGTCACAGCTTCGGCGGCCAGGTCGCGCCGCTGTTGCCTTCGCGCGAGCGGCTCGCCGGCCTGGTCAACATCGCCGTCGGCAGCGGCTCGACGCGGCACCTGACGCCGCGCCTGCGCCGCTCGGCGCCGCTGCTGTGGCATGTACTCGCCCCCGCGCTCTGCCCCGTGTTCGGCTACTTTCCCGGGACGCGCCTGGGCGTCGTCGGTGATCTTCCCACCGGCGCGCTGTTCCAGTGGCGGCGCTGGTGCCTGACCCCGGAATACCTGCTGAGCGGAGAGCCCGGCGCGCGCGCTGCCTATGCCACAGCCGACTATCCGGTGCTCGCCTTGAGCTTCGCCGACGATGAAATGCTGCTGGAAAAGGGCTCGCGCCTGCTGCACGACGCCTATCGCAGGCGGCCGGTCGACTATCGGGTGCTCGACGCCGCGCACCACGGCCTGCCGCGCATCGGGCACTTCGGCTTTTTCAAGCCGCCGAGCGAGGCATCCCTTTGGCCGCTGGTGGCCGACTGGCTGGACGGCGAAGCCGGAAGCTGACGCGGCTCAGACCGGCGCCGCACCCTCGAGGTCGCGCCACAGGCAATGTCCCTTGCTTTCCTTGACGATCTCGCCCAGCACCCGGGCGTGCTCGGCCAGTTCGGCCTCGCTGGCCGCCAGCACCACCAGCGGCGGGCGCTGGCGCGTGCCGCCCGCCGTGTAGTCGACGGCGGGACTGTCGAATTCGATTTCCAGCGAGTTCTGGCCGCGGGTCATCGCCAGATAGACCTCGGCCAGCAGCTCGGCGTCGAGCAGCGCACCGTGCAACTGGCGACCGGAGTTGTCCACGCCGAATTCCGAACAGAGGGCGTTGAGGTTGTTCTTCTTCCCCGGCCGCATTTCGCGCGCCATGCGCAGCGTGTCGATCACCTCGCCGCAAATCTGTTCGATGCCGTCGTGCTCCAGCAAACCCAGCTCGTTGTTGAGAAAGCCGACGTCGAAGGCGGCGTTGTGGATCACCAGTTCCGCGCCGCGGACGAATTCGATGAAGTCGGCGGCGACCTCGGCGAACTTCGGCTTGTCGGCAAGGAAGTCGTCGGACAGGCCGTGGATGCGTTCCGAATCCGCCACCGGACGCCCCGGGTTCAGGTAGGCATGAAAGCGCTGACCGGTAATGCGCCGGCCCAGCAGTTCGACACAGCCGATTTCGACGACGCGATCGCCGGTGCGGAAATCGAGTCCGGTGGTTTCGGTATCCAGTATGACTTTTCGCACATCAGCCTCCGTTGCGGACAAGGTCGACGCCGCGCCGCGCCAGCACATCGGCGCGCTCGTTTTGGTTACGGCCGCCCGCTAAGGCGGGCTTAACATTCGCGTTGCTCACGTTAGCCTGCACCGAAACTCGCGCGAACCTGGTCCAGTCCCCTGTTCGCCAATGCATCCGCGCGCTCGTTTTCCGGGTGGCCGGCATGGCCCTTGACCCAGATCCATTCGATCTTGTGCTGCGCCGCGAGCCGATCGAGTTCGCGCCACAGGTCCTCGTTCTTCACCGGCTCCTTGTTCGCGGTTTTCCAGCCGCGCCGTTTCCAGCCGTGGATCCATTCGCTGATGCCCTTCTGCACGTACTGCGAATCGGTATGCACGCGCGCCGCCACCGGACCTTTGAGGGCACGCAAGGCCTCGATCACGGCCATCATTTCCATGCGGTTGTTGGTGGTCAGGATTTCACCGCCGAACAGTTCCTTTTCGGTGGCGTCCTTGCGCAGGATGGCACCCCAGCCGCCGGGGCCGGGATTGCCGCTGCAAGCGCCGTCGGTGAATATGTCTATCATTGGTCGACCTTCTGCGTCACGGCCACCAGGGCCTTGGCGCGCGCCATGCGGTCACGCCAGGTCGGCATGATCAGGCGCATGCCGTGCTGGCGCTTGACGGCCTGCACGATATACACGGCCCCGGCGATCGGCCACCAGCGGTCGCCGGCCGCATCCATGAACTCGAAGCGGCGCAGCCATTTTTCCTGCGTCACGGCGGGCGCGTAACAGCCGAAGGCGCCCGCCTGCATCTCGAAGCCGAGCAGCGAAAACCAGTCTTTCAGCCGCGGCACGCTGAGGTAGGCGCCGCGCCACGGCGGCAACGCTTCGCGCCGCGACAGCTTGCGCCGCGCCCCCCACAGGCTGAAGGGATTGAAGCCGGTGACGATGACATGGCCCTCGGGCACCAGCACGCGCTCCACTTCGCGCAGCACCTGGTGGGGGTTGGCGTCGAACTCCAGGGTGTGCGGCATCACCACCAGATCGATGCTGTTGGCGGCAAAGGGCAGATAATGCAGGTCGGAGCGGACTTCCGAGACGCCGTCGTATCGGCCGTCGTCGCAGCGGAAGCGCAGCGGCATCCGGTTGGCGCGCAGGAAGTCGTGGGTGGGCAGGGAAAGCTGCACCGCGTTGAAGCCGAAGATGTCGGCCACCAGCAAATCGTGCTTCCGCTGTTCCCAGTTGAGCACATACTGACCGGCTGGCGTTTGCAGCCAGTCTTCGAATCCCTGAATTGACATTGCGCCCCGTTTGGAGAAAATCGCTTGATGACTGAAATACTCGCCCTGCCCGCTTTCGACGACAACTACATCTGGCTGCTGCGCGCCCGGGGTTGCGTCGCCGTGGTCGATCCGGGCGATGCGGCGCCGGTGCTTGCCCATCTGGAGCGCAGCGGCGACCGCCTCTGCGCCATCCTCGCCACCCATCACCACGGCGACCACGTCGGCGGCCTGGCGGAAATCCTTGCCCGCTTTCCCGTCCCCGTGTTCGGCCCGGCGCTGGAGAACATCGCCGGCGTGACCCACGCCCTGAGCGGCGGCGAACGCATCGAGCTGCCGGAAATCGGCGTCGAACTCGAGGTGATTGCCGTGCCCGGACATACCCGCGGCCACATCGCCTATTATGGCCCAAACATCGATGACGACGGCGCGCTCTTCTGCGGCGACACGCTGTTCGGCGCCGGCTGCGGCCGGCTGTTCGAAGGTACGCCGGCGCAGATGCAGGAATCGCTGGCCAAACTCGCCGTGTTGCCGGCGCCGACTCTGGTCTATTGCGCCCATGAATACACCCAGGGCAACATGCGTTTCGCCCTGGCGGTCGAACCCGGCAGCGTTGCCGTGCAGCGCCGCAGCGAGAACGTGGCCGAGGACCGCGCAAAGGGCCGCGCGACGATTCCGACCCGCATCCGGATCGAACTCGAAACCAATCCCTTTCTGCGCTGGGATGCGCCCGCCGTGCGCGCAGCGGCGGCAAGCCGGCTCGGACACCTTCCCGCCGACGCGGTCGAAACCTTCGCCGCCATCCGCGAATGGAAAAACCGCTTTTGAGCACGGCCGCAATCAGGTAATCACACAATGACCACCCGCCGCAATTTCATCAAGGCCCTTGCCGCCTTCCCCCCCGCCCTGTCCTTCCGCCCCGGCTGGGCGGCCAGCCCCGCTGCGCCCGATCCTTCGCGGCAGGCCCTGATCATCGGCAACAGCGCCTACCGC
>JAIOPW010000018.1 GCA_021413665.1 Rhodocyclales bacterium
CGCCTGGCGGTGAAGGGCGAGAACCTGCGCCTGCCGGCGGCGAAGCTGGAAGGCGAGGCGGAATTCGGCGCGGCCTTGCAGGGATTGGCCGATGCGATCGCGGAACTCGGGCGGCACCTCGAATCCCAGGCCGATCGCGGCGAGGGCCTGGCCAACTGCCTGCGCCGCGCGCAGGAGGTGGCACAGGGCCTCAAGCGCTGGCGCCGGGGAGCGGCGGATCTCGAAGTCTCGGGCGGCGATGATGTCGTCAAATGGGTCGAGGTCTATTCGCAGGCGATGTCGTTGAACCTGACGCCGCTCGACATCGCGCCGATCTTCCAGCGCCAGATGGAAGGCCATCCGCGCGCCTGGATTTTCACCTCGGCGACGCTGGCGGTGGGCAGCAACTTTTCGCACTACTGCGGCGAGCTCGGGCTGGCCGAAGCAGATACGGCGGTGTGGGGCAGCCCCTTCGATTACGAAAAGAATGCGTTGCTCTATTCGCCGCAGGGCATGCCCGATCCGAATAGCGCGATGTACCAGGAAGCCGTGGCGGAAGCCGCCTGGCCCGCGATCCGCGCTTCGGGCGGCCGCGCCTTCGTGCTGTGCACGTCCTTGCGGGCGATGCGCCGCATCCGCGAACTGCTGCAGGAAAAACTCGCCGCCGAAGGACTTGATCTGCCGCTGCTGATGCAGGGCGAAGGCTCGCGCACGGAACTGCTGGAGCGCTTCCGCTATCTGGGCAATGCGATCCTGGTCGCCAGCCAGAGTTTCTGGGAGGGTGTCGATGTGCGCGGCGAGGCCTTGTCGCTGGTGGTGATCGACAAGCTGCCCTTCGCGCCGCCGGACGACCCGGTGCTCTCGGCGCGCATCGACCGGCTGCGCGCGGCGGGGCGCAACCCTTTCATGGAATACCAGCTGCCGCGCGCGGTAATCAGCATGAAGCAGGGCGCGGGCCGGCTGATCCGCGACGAGGATGATCGCGGCGTGCTGATGATCTGCGACCCGCGCATGCTTGGAAAGCCTTACGGCAAATCCATCTGGCGCTCGCTGCCGCCGATGCGGCGCACGCGCGACGCAGCAGAGGTCGATAACTTCTTCCTGCGCGCGCTGCCGGTAGAATTGCCGCATGAGTGACCACGACAGCATCGAACTGGCGGATCGGCTGAATGCCGGTTGCCAGTGCGTCTCGCTCGACCGCGCGGGGCTGGAGGCAGAGTTGGAGCGTGTCAGCCCCGGCTTTCACGCCGAGGTGATGGCGGGGCGGCCGCACCTGTTCTCGGATTCGGTGGCCTTCGTCAGCGCCGAGCACGTGCAGCGCATGGCGCGCCTGGTCGCCGCCGTCGAGCGCGTCGTCGCGCTGCCCGCGTATCGCGCGCATGTGCTGGCCTGGGCGCCGGAGAGCGCGCGGCATCGCTGTGCAGCGCCGGGCGTGTTTCTCGGCTACGACTTTCACCTCGGTGCCAGCGGACCGCAGCTCATCGAGATCAACACCAATGCCGGCGGCGGCCTGCTCAACGCGCTGCTGGCAAGGGCGCAGAAGGCCTGCTGCGACGACGTCGAAGCGCTGCTTCCCGGCGATCTCGGTTCCGAAACGCCGGAACACCTGTTCCTCGAAATGTTCCGCGCCGAGTGGCGCGCCTTCGCCGCCGCCGTTGCCACGAGAGTCGGCGCCGGCAATACGGCGCAACGAGCCCCCCTCGGGGACGTGCCGACGCGCATCGCGATCGTCGACGAAGCGCCGCTGACGCAATACCTTTATCCCGAATTCGTGCTGTTCCAGCGCCTGTTCGAGCATGCCGGCATCGCCGCGGTGATCTGCGATCCGCAGGAACTGGCCCTGCGCGACGGCGCCCTGTGGCATGGCAGCGAGCGCATCGACCTGGTCTACAACCGGCTCACCGACTTCGCCCTGGACGCGCCGGCCAATGCGGTCCTGCGCGAAGCGTGGCTCACCGACGCGGCGCTGATCACGCCGCATCCGCGGGCGCACGCCCTGTACGCCGACAAGCGCAACCTGGTGGCGCTGTCGGATGACGCGCTGCTGGCCGACTGGGGCGTCGATGCCGAAACGCGCGCCACGCTGGCGAACAAGATTCCGCATACCGAACTGGTCATGCCGGAACACGCCGACGATTTGTGGGCGCGGCGCAAGCAACTCTTCTTCAAGCCCGCCGCGGGTTACGGCTCCAAGGCTGCCTATCGCGGCGACAAGGTCACCAAGCGCGTGTTCGAGGAAATCATGGCCGGCAGCTACATCGCCCAGGCGCTGGTGCCGCCGTCCTCGCGCACCCTGCAAGTGGATGCGGCGCCGGTGGAACTCAAGCTCGACCTGCGCAACTATGTCCATGCCGGCCATGTCCAATTGATCGCCGCGCGCCTGTGGCAGGGGCAGACCACCAATTTCCGCACGCCGGGCGGCGGCTTCGCGCCGGTGCTGACCGTACCTTCGCTACAGGTTCCTTCATGAAAGTCTTCGGTCTCGCCGGCTGGTCCGGCTCGGGCAAGACCACGCTGCTGGAAGAACTGATTCCGCGCCTGACGGCGGCGGGCCTTCGCGTCTCGCTGATCAAGCACGCCCACCATCGCTTCGACATCGACCATCCGGGCAAGGATTCCTATCGCCTGCGCGAGGCCGGCTGTTCGGAAGTGCTGCTGATTTCCGACCAGCGCTGGGTGTTGATGCACGAGTTGCGCGGCGCGCCGGAGCCCTCGCTGGACGAGCAGATCGCGCGCTTTTCCGAGTGTGACCTGGTGCTGGTCGAAGGCTTCAAGCAGACGCCGATCCCGAAGCTGGAAGTGCATCGGCCCTCGGTAGGCAAGCCGCTGATCGCCGGCAGCGGCGTCGAGACCATCGTCGCCGTGGCGACCGACGAGCCCGCCGCGGTCGCCGGGCTGACCGGCCTGCCGATACTGGCGCTCAACGACCGCGATGCCATCGCGGATTTCATCCTTCGCCACCTGGGATTCAAACATGCTTGATTTCGAAGACGCGCTGGCGCGACTGCTGGCCGGTGCGAACCCGGTGCGCGAGACGCAGATGGTGCCGACGCAAGAGACGGCGGGACGGATCCTCGCGCAGGGACTGCGTTCGGCCATCGACGTGCCGCCGCTGGACAACACCTCGATGGACGGTTACGCGGTGCGCTGCACCGATGTGACGACGCCGGGCGCGCAACTGCTCGTGGCCCAGCGCATCGCGGCCGGCAGCGTCGGCCACGTGCTGGCGGCCGGCACCGCGGCGCGCATCTTCACCGGCGCGCCGCTGCCGGCCGGAGCCGATGCGGTGGTGATGCAGGAACTGTGCGCCGTGGATGGCGACCGGGTGACGGTGAACCATGTGCCGCGTTCCGGTGAATGGATCCGCCGTCGCGGCGAGGACATCGCGGCCGGCGCCGAAGTGCTGGCGGCGGGAACCCGCTTGTCGGCGGCCCATGTCGGCGTCGCTGCCTCGGTCGGTGCGGCGCGGCTGGAGGTATTCCGCCGCCTGCGCGTGGCGCTGTTCTCGACCGGTGACGAACTGTCCATGCCCGGCGAACCGCTCAAGCCGGGCGGCATCTACAACTCGAATCGCTACACGCTGCGCGCCCTGCTCGAAGGACTTGGCTGCGAGGTGGCGGATCTCGGCATCGTGCCCGACTCGCGCGATGCCACGCGCGCCGCCTTGCGCGAGGCGGCGGCCGGCAACGATTTGATCCTGACCAGCGGCGGCGTCTCGGTGGGCGAGGAAGACCACGTCAAGCCCGCGGTCGAGGCGGAAGGAGCGCTGGACTTGTGGAAGATCGCCATCAAGCCGGGCAAGCCGCTGGCCTTCGGCTCGGTGCGCCGCAAAGTCGGCGCCGACGGTGTGGCGGCCTTCATCGGCTTGCCCGGCAATCCGGTATCGAGCTTCGTCACCTTCCTCATGCTGGTGCGGCCCTTCATCCTCAAGGCGCAGGGCGACTCGAAACTGAAGCCCCACGCGCGCGGGATGCAGGCGGATTTCGCCTGCCCCGGGGACCCGCGCCGCGAATTCCTGCGCGCCCGGATCAATGCCGAGGGCGGCCTGGACCTGTTCGCCAACCAGAGTTCCGGCGTGCTGACGTCCTGCACCTGGGCCGACGGCCTGATCGACAATCCGCCACGACACGCCATCGAGCGTGGCGACACGGTGCGTTTCCTGCCGTTTTCCGAACTGCTATAGTCGCGGCGGGGTCATCCCGGCGGAGGCCGGGATCCAGCGATTGCAGAATTCCTGGATTCCCGCGTTGGCGGGAATGACGAGTTTGAAATCCTTGGGTTCCATTCAGCCAATGAACGTCAAAGTCCTTTTCTTTGCCAACCTGCGCGAGACCCTGGGCGTGGCTTCGGATACGGTGCGCCTGCCGCCCGGCATCGACACCGCCGGCGCGCTGCGCGACATGATCGCCGCTCGCGGCGAACCCTGGTCGGCGCTGGTGACGACGAAGAATTTGCGCGTGGCGGTAAACCAGCAGATGGTCGGTCCGGATGCGCCGGTGAAGGCCGGCGATGAGGTGGCTTTCTTCCCACCGGTCACGGGCGGCTGAGATGACGGTCAGCGTCCAGGAAGCCGACTTCGATTCCGGTGCCGAGATCGCGGCGCTGTCGGCCGGACGCGAGGACGTCGGCGCGGTGGCCAGTTTCGTCGGCCTGGTGCGGGCCGACAAGGGCGCCGGGGCGGGAGTCGGCGCCGGCGAGACGGCGGTGCGGGCCATGACGCTGGAACACTATCCGGGCATGACCGAAAAGGCGTTGCAGGCCATTGTCGAGGAGGCGCACGGACGCTGGGATTTCTTTGATGCGCGCGTGATCCATCGTGTCGGCCGCCTGTTGCCCGGCGAACGCATCGTGTTCGTCGCGGTCGCCTCGTCGCATCGCGGCGAGGCCTTCGCCGCCTGCGAGTTCATCATGGACTACCTGAAAACGCGGGCGCCCTTCTGGAAGAAGGAGGAAACGCCGCAGGGTGGACATTGGGTCGATGCCCGCGAGAGCGACGACCACGCCGCCGGGCGCTGGAAAAAGGAATAGTCCCCTGGATACCGTCCCCGCTTTGCGTGTGGACGTAAAAACGGCTGGGCGCCTGCGCGCCCAGCCGTTTTTTTGCTTCCCGACGCTTACTTGCGCTTGGCGCCTGTCGACTTCTTGACGGCTTCGCCGACGCTGCCCATGGCGGCGGTGGAGGCCTTCGTAATTTGCTCGAAAGCCGAGTTGGCCGTGGCGATCGCCTGCTGGAAGGATTCCATCATGTTCGGCGTCTGACCCGGCAGGCTCTTCATGAAGGTCTGCATCGATTCGGACATGTCCTGGCTGCCGGAGGCCAATTGCTCGGTTACCAGGCGGGCGAATTCGGCCCGCGCAGAATTGCTGATCTCGGCGATCTTCTGCGCCGCCGCGACCATGCGCTGGGTGGTTTCCTGGGCGTACTGGGTACGCAACTGCATCATCACCATCGGATCCTGCGCGCCGGACTGGGCCTTGGCGTTTTCCACGCCGCTCTGGAACATCTCCTTGGCCAGTTCGGA